>CBFDBV010000075.1:0-13932 GCA_965603135.1 uncultured bacterium | reverse complement strand
GCTGGGGCCGAGCAGCGGCGGCTTGGTGTGGGCACCTGTCCTACTATGACGCGCGAACGGGACAGTCAGCCCGCGTGGGGGGTTGACTGTCCCCCGTTGGCCCGGAGGGAGACCATGCGCACGCTCAAGTTGACGATGCTGTTGTGTGCCTCGATCCTCGCGGGAACCGCGTATGCGGAGGAGGCCGCGTCGCGCGTACTGCTCTTCGCGCGCGGCGGGTTCACCACCCAGGCGCTGGAGGCGCTGGCCGTCGGGTACGACACGACCAACTGGTCGGAGTACGCGAAGGGCCGCGTGAACATCTTCAAGTACGACGTGGTCATCAGCGGCTTCGATGTTGACCGGCGGCCGCTCGACGATGACCCCGAGCGGCTGCTCGCGTTCGTGGAGACCGGCGGCGTGTTCCTGGGACTGCGCCGCAATGCCGAGGACCCGTGGCTCCCCTCGCCGGTCAAGCGCGACAAGGCATACGAGTTCGGCGAGATCCTCCAGCCCGAGCACCCCATCTTCAACACGCCGCACAGCATCAGCGGCGAGATGATGACCGACGTGCACGGCGGCAGCATCTACGACGCGTTCTGGGACCTGGGCGAGGGGTGGGTGCCGCTGGTGAGCACCGGGGCCGAGCAGGGCTGGGACGAGCGCGAGGCGCAGAGCGACGGGCCGCACTTCGGCATCATCGAGCTGCAACACGGCCGCGGCCGGATCATCATCTGTCAGATGATCCCGACCTACGCCTGGTTCAACGACCACGGGGGCGAGGACTGCGAGGGGAAGCTGCTCTTCGAGAATATGATGGCCTACGTGCAGTCCATCGCGCCCGAGTGGGCGCGTGCGGGAAGGGAGAGCGTGATGCCTGAGAGCTACCACGAGCGCCTGGGCGAGCTGCTGCCGGCGCCGACCGCCGGCGGCAGCCTGCCGCTCGACGAGGATGCCTGGCAGTTCGAGAGCCACGGGCCGTTCAGCGGCCAAGTTGACCGGCGGTGCGTGTTCACCATCTCGCACCCGCACGAGCCGTCGCAGGCCGGCGGCCTCGGGCGAGTGCAGAGGACGGTCAAGCTCGATGGCGGGGCGGGGGGATGCTATCTGAGGTTCTACGTCTCGGACGACTACTGCGGCGGGTGGGACCGCGAGTTCGAGGGCGACCGCTCCGTGGCCAAGACCGAGAACCGGAAGGCGGACATGCGCTTCGCCGAGTTGCTGGTGGAGGGCCAGCTTGTCTGGGAGCTGGATGTGCTGGGGATGAACCCGCGGCCTGCGGCGAGACGCTTCTACCTGGTGGACATCAGCAAGCATACGCGCGGAAAGAACGAGGCGGCCATCGCCCTTCAGGTGTCGGACCGCCAGGCCAGCGGCGAGGCGCCCTTCGCGACAGACGTCTTCTGGGCCGGGGTCGAGCTGTTCGAGGGCATCAGCCGGCTTGAAGCGCGGGAGATGAAGGCCGAGGGCTTCGTGGCGGAGGACGATTGTGCCCGGCTGCCGGAGGGCGTAGCCGGTGGCGCGCTCTCGGCCCCGTTCGCCGGACAGAGCGGCGACCATTACATCGCGGTGCGCCTGCGCGATGAGCATACCGGGCAGTCGGAGCTGTCTGTGAGCGTGGGCGGGAAGGAGATGGGGCGGGTCAGGCTCACTGCGGATGACTACGGCTGGCACTGGGCGAGCTTTGGCCCGGCGCGCATCGAGCAAGACGCGCAGATCGAGCTGCGCTGCCGGCGCGAGGGACAGGAGCAGGCGCGCATCCGCGAGATCGTGCTGCTGCCCAGGGACCTCGTCGAGCGCAAGCCCGTGCGGCCTGAGGTGGCGATCGTGCCGTCCTGCTACCAGCCTGGGCCTGCGGCGGCGCGCGAGAGCTTCGCGGTGCGCATCGAGGAGACCGCCGGCGTGCCGCGCCGGGGCGAGGTGGTCTCGCACGGGATGCCCTTCGCCTACGGGGCGCTGGGTTCGGTGGAGGCCCTGCGCGTGCTTTCGCCCGCTGGCGAGGAGGTTCCCAGGCAGGTGCGCCAGCTCGCCACCTGGCCGGATGGGTCGGTGATGTTCGCGCTCGTGACCTTCCCGGTGTCGGTCGGGCCGGGCGAGACCGCCGAGTACCGCGTCGAGTACGGCTCACAGGTAAGCGCGAGCGCGCAGCCGGCCCAGCCGGTCACTGTCGCCGAGGAGGGCGATGAGGTCCTCGTTGACACCGGCGCGCTGACCGCCCGGCTCAGCAAGACGACGGGGACGGTCTTCGAGTCGGCGACGCTGGAGGGCCGGGAGATGGTGGCGGGCGGCGAGCCGTGGGCGGCCCTGGTCACAGCCGAGGACGGGAAGACGTATTCCTCCGCGGCGGACTCGGTGACGGAGGTGCAGATACTTGAGAGCGGGCCGCTGCGGGTGATGGTGCGGCGCATCGGCAGGCACCAGGCGGAGGATGGCGCGACGCTGCTGGAGTACGAGATGATCCAGGAGTTCTACGCGGGGAGCCCGATGACGCGCCTGCGGTACTACTTCACGCACAAGGAGGACAGCGAGAGCGAGAAGATCCGCCAGGTTCGCCTGCAACTGACGGCCCCGTGGGCGCAGGGCGACGACGCGCGAGCGTTCGTCTGGCTCGACGGCGACGAGGTGGCTGAGAGCGCCGGGCAACTTGGCGTCAATCAGCACGACCTGGACGCGGCGAAGGTCAGGGTCGGAGACGACGTGACCGAGGCCGGCCGCACGCGCGGCTGGGCGCGACTGAGCCAGAACGGTGGGCTCTCGGTCGCAACCCGATGGTGGTGGGAGAAGTTCCCGAAGGCCGTCGAGGTCGGGCCTCAGGGGATCGCGCTCGACCTGATACCCCAGGACAGTCACACGGTCTTCAGCGATGGCCCCTTCGTCCTCTACCAGGGCGAGTGCATCGGGCACGAGGTGATGATTGCGTTCGAGCCTGATGGCTCCGATCCGAGCTCGCCCGAGCTCTTCCAGGCCTTCCGGGATCGGCTGCTGCCGACGCCCGACCCGGAGTACGCCTGCGCTACGTTGGCGCTGGGCGAGGTAGCGCCGGAGAATGAGCTGAGGTTCCCGGCCTACGAGGCGAGGATTGACCGGATGCACGACGGGTATATCGCCAAGCGCGAGAAGCGCAAGGAATACGGGATGGAGAACTTCGGCGATGACACCTTTGAGTGGGGCTATGGGCCGAGTTACACCTTCTGGAGCAACCAGGAGTACGACCACCATCACGGCTTCCTGATGGAGTATCTACGCTCGGGGGACCGGCGGTACTTCGAGATCGGCGAGCAGGCCGCGCGGCACTACGAGGAGGTTGACTGCTTTCACTGGGCGCCCGGGCGGGAGTACCTGATCGGCGCGCCGCACCATCACAACACCAAGCACATCGTGGACGAGGGCTGGTTCCCCGATCACGCTCTGCGCGGAGCGAGCAACGGGCACTCGTGGGTCGAGGGCCTGCTCGCCTACTGGATGCTGACCGGCGACGTGCGCGCCGAAGAGACCGCCAGGGCGATGGGGGAGTGGTACCTGTGGACGGTCGAGAACGGTCGTTACGGGGCTGGCGGCCAGGAGCGCGGGCCGGGATGGACCCTCATCGCGCTGTCGGCGCTGTATCGCACCACCGGCGACGAGCGCTTCAAGCAGGCGGGCGATACGATCCTCGACTGGATGGCGGGCATACACGACCCCGTGCGCGGGGTCATCAGCGTCCCCATCTCCGAGCAGCCCAGCTACGAGGGCGGGACCGCCTTTATGCACGGCATCGTCGGGCGCGGCCTGGGCCGCTTCTACGAGGCGACCGGCGAGGAGCGGGCGATGCGAATGTGCCTGGGCATCGGGCAGTGGCTGACCACCGAGCCGATGGGGCCGCCCGCCCGCTTCTGGTACAAGCAGGCTCCGAGCTGCAAGCATGGCTACGGGGCAACCTCGCAGTGCCTCAGCGCGCTGAGCTACCCGTATCGGTACACCGGCGACGAGTGGTTTGCGGAGATGAGCGAGGCGCTGGTGGCACAGACCGGCCCGAGCGTGCGCAGCGCGGCGTGGACGTACACCACGCTGGCGCACATGGCGGAGCGACGGCGGCCGTTCCGCGTAGAGATCGAGGGTGAGCCGGTCGTAGCCGCGCCCGAGGTCCCCGCCGAGCTGACGCTCAGGCTGACCAACACCACGGCCGGGCCGCTGGCCGCGAGCGTTCGCGCGTCAGCGCCCGCGGGCCTCGCGGCGACCGCGGAGCCCGCGACCGTGAACGTGGACATCGGCGGGATGGCGGAAGTGACGCTCACGGTCAGCGCGACGGCGAGCGCTGTCGGCAGGACGCTTGATCTGACCGTGCAGGTCGTCACCGAGCAGAAGACACAGGAGCGCAAGCTGAGCGTGAGGGTCGTGGTGGAGCTGGTGCGCCAGCAGCTCGGCGCGGAGCAGGCGACGCTCAGCGGTGCCTTCGTGCTGGCCGAGCACGACGGCCGGAAGTACGCGTACGTGCCCAGGGAGGCCCGGTTCCGCGAGACGCCCTGGCCGGCGGATGGGGACGCGGGGGCGGTGACCTGGAAGCTGATGGTGCCGGTGGCGGGCGAGTACACGCTGCTGGCGGACTGCTACTGGCTCGACGACAAGGGGAACTCGTTCTATGCGGTGGTGGACGACGGCGAACCCGCCGAGTTCGGCAACGATTCGCAGATGAAGCGCTGGCACTGGGTGCGCGGGAAGACCTACGACCTGGCGGACGGCGAGCACACGGTGAGCCTCCGCAGCCGCGAGGATGGCTCGCGCGTGCGGGGCATCATCCTGACCAACGCCCCTCGCTAGCCCATTACTCGCGCAGGTGAAAGCGCGCCGTGGCGCGCTTTCAGCTTCCAGCCCGACGAGACCCAGCCGAGGGCTTGCCCTCGGCTCAGGCCACGGCCCGCTCTCGGATGCTGAGGCTCTCGAGCAGCGCCGACACGACCTCGCCGTGGAACTGACTGCCCGCGCACGCGATGAGTTCATCAGCCGCGCGTTGCACGCTCATCGCCGGGCGATACGGCCGAGCGCAGGTCATAGCCTCGTAGGCGTCGCAGACGATGAGGATGTGCGTGTGCAGGTCCAGCTCCTCGCCGCCGAGGCCGTCGGGATACCCGGAGCCGTCAACGCGCTCGTGATGGTGGCGGATGGGCTCGCACAGGTGCGCGAGGGTCGGGATACGTGCGACCAGCTCGGCCCCGGCGGCCGGATGAAGCTGCATCTGGCGGAGTTCGGCGGGAGCCAGGGCCCCAGGCTTGCTGAGAATCGCGGGGTCTGTGCCGCACTTGCCGACATCGTGCAGGATGCCCAGCAGATACAGGTCATCCAGGTCTGCGGCGGACAGGCCGAAGCGATGCCCCGCCTGGACGGTCAACTCGGCGACGCGCTCGGAGTGTTCGCGCACGTGGTCGTTCATGGAGTCGGCCGCTGAGACCAGAATCCCGAGAACCCCGCGTATGCCCTCGGCAGCCTCCGCCAGCTCGCGGGGGAAAAGCCGCGCAGGTCGCAACTCCTGCTGTGACACGCCCTCAGGGCTTGCCATTGGTCGTCCTCCGAGGCTGCTCTCGCAGTCCTCTCTTCGCAGTAGGGCGGGCCCACCGATGAGGGGGAGGATGCCTGTATTCCTCCGCCACGCGGTGTCGTTCTCCAGCCTCCGGCCTCGAGCTTCTAGCCTCCGCCGTACGCCAGGGCTCCGGCCTGCGGGCGCGTGTGCAAGGGGGCGCCGGGCAGTGTCAGGCTGATGCCCACCCGGTCGGTCAGAGACGAGACCTCCCCACCGTGCTGCTCGGCGATCATACGCACGGAGACCAGCGGCAGGTCCCCCAGTCTGAGCGCGTCAGCTCCCCCGGTGCCTTCGCCGTCCTGCGGCTCTATGCTGATGGTCAGTTCGACTTGAGGTCCCCGGCCGGACTGCGCGGGCCCGGGCCGCAGGGAAGCCACGACCCTGTCCCCCGCGCGCGCGAGGCGCAGCACCGAGCGCAGCGCGCTCAGCACCGCCTGCTGAAGCAGGTGCTCGTCCCCCAGCACCGGCGGACAGGGCTCCGAGGCATCCGCCGCCAGCCAGGCGCCCGTGCTCTGGGCGTTGGACGCGAGCCGATGCACCATCCGCTTCGTGACGCTGGAGAGGTCCACCGAAGTGAGCGGGCCCACGTCACCCACGGCGCTCTTCCCCGCGACCACCAGGAAGTCAGAGAGCAGGTCGGCGATGGCCGCCACCTCATCCTCGATGATGTACAGCATCTCGCGCTGCTTCTCCGGCGGCAGGTTCGCCTCCAGCATGTAGTCCCCGGCAGCGCCGATGGCGGTTATGCACGACCGCACTCGGTGAGCGAACGCCTCGACCAGCGCCGGCCCGAAAGCCACCTCAAGGCTCCCAGCCTCAGCCGGGGTAGTCGCGTCCTGCGAAGCGCGCTGCTGACCGTGGTCGCGGGCCGCGTGCTGCGCCGTTCCCTCAGACATAGTGGTAAGGCCCCCGTCGTCAAGTCTTTGTGCTAACCCACTAAGTTATCGGCAAAAGTCGGTCAGGAGTTGAGAGGTTCGTCTCAGCCGAGGGCACTCGTCCCCCGTAGCCTTGGCGAAGGGGGAAGCCCTCGGCTGGAAAGCGGAGCGGTTGCGCTCCGCTCGCGCGGCCTGACACGCTCGCGAGTGTCACTGGCTAAAGGCCCCAGGCGGCGGTGCCGATATAGATTTTGCCGGCAGGCTCCACGACAATAAGGAGGTGACCCCGGGAGGAGCCCGCTGGCGAGAACCACAGTGACGATTGGGCTCCAGGGACTGACCGGGTGCGGGCCTTGGGGCCGGAAGTACAGCCAGGCGAACCCCAGCCCACTGAGGGCACCTGTCCCCCATAGCTTCAGCGAAGGGGGAACCAGTTAGGGCGGCCTCCGAGCCGCCTACATTCCAAGGATAGCTACGAGGAGGAAGACCCATGTCACTTGTCCGCATCAACCAGAACATATCGGCAATGAACGCGCAGCGTAACCTGGAGATTAACGCCAACCGGCTGGGCCAGGCCATCGAGCGCCTGGCGAGCGGTCTGCGGATCAACCGTGGGGCCGACGATCCGGCGGGTCTGGTTATCTCCGAGCTGCTGCGGGCGCAAGTGTCGGGCCTGGACGTGGCTCAGCAGAACGCTGCCGAGGGCGTCAACCTGATAAAGACGGCTGAGGGAGCGCTGAGCGAGGTCAGCGGACTGCTGCGGCAGATGCGAGACCTGGCGGTGGCCGCGTCCTCCGACTCCAACAAGAACGAGGATGCGCGCGCAGCGCTGCAATCGCAGGTGGAGTCGGCGCTGACCACCATTGATATGATCGCGGGCAGCACCAGGTATGCTGGCCGCTCCCTGCTGGACGGCAGCGCCGGCACCGATGTCACCGTCGTTGACAACACCACGGTGAACACCCACGGGATAACTAGCCTGGGTGATCAGGACGATGGCTACGTATCCATTCAGGTCGCCACCGCGGCGGAGCAGGCGGTCTCTAGCAGCGACACCGCCGGCGTCGTAGCCGGCAACGCCATCACCGGCACCGGCGACATCGTCATCGGCGCCGGCGACTCGGTGGAGCTGTACATCAGCGGCGTGAAGGTGCAGGATGGCGCCGGCGACCTGTCAATAGTCGCCGCGACCACGTGGGGCGAGCTGATGACCGCCATCAACACCACCGCGGCGCTGGATGGTGTGGTCACCGCATCCATCAGCGCCAACGAGTTGCACATCAAGACCGATGCCTACGGCAGCGCTGCCCATGTCACCGTCTCCTACGAAGGCACCGACGTCAGTACCACCCTTGAGCTGCGGGACCTGGTGAGCGACACGGTCACCGGGATCAACGTCTTCGAGGCGGACAGCGGAGTGGACGTGGCCGGCGACCTGGCGTTCGGCGGCAATGCGCTGACCGGCGGCGTGGGTGGCGGCGATGACGTCACCTTCACCGGCAGCGGTCTGACCCTCTCGCACGCGACCTACGGCAGCGTGACGCTGCAGGTGGCGGCGGCGACGGCGGCCGCCGACTACGATGACGCGATGTACGCCGAGGAGGGGCAACTGGCCTTCCAGATCGGCTACAACGCCGGTGACTCGGCAAGCACGTCCATCGGCAGCATGAAGACGGTGGACCTGGGCACCACTGCGGCGCTGTCCACCATTGACGTCTCGACGGTGGCCGGAGCCGAAACAGCACTAACGATCATAGACGAGGCCATCACCCAGGTCTCCACGGTTCGTGGTCACCTGGGCGCCTTCCAGGTGAACGAGCTGGAGGCGGAGGCCCGATCGCTGGCCGTGTCCCGCGAGAACCTGGCAGCTTCCGAGAGCCAGATACGGGACACGGACTTTGGCCGCGAGATGGCCGAGTTCACCACCACCCAGGTGTTGGTGCAGTCGGCGACAGCGTTCCTGGCTCAGGCCAACGCGCTGCCGCAGGCCGTGCTGATGCTGATCGGTGGCTAGACGTAGTTGACGGACGCACAAACCCAAGTGATGGGGGGCGCTCGTCGGAGCGCCCCCCAGGCCATAGTTTTGCTCCTGCTACCCTATGATCGCCATCTGAGCGCCGCTGCTCCGCACGGAGCGGCGGCGGTGTGATGCACACAGGACGGAGGGAGAGGGTGAGGCAGGATGGATATCGGGTCAGTAACATATAGTGGGCTCATTTCCGGCCTCGACATCAGCGGCATCATCGCGCAACTGGCGCAGATACGCCAGCGGCCGATCGCGGTGCTGCAGGAGAAACAAGTCAGCTACACCGAGACGCTGACCATCTACCAGCAGCTCACGGCGAAGCTGCTGGCCGTGAGCGTCGCCTCTCCGGCCTTGGTGAGTGGCGACGCCTTCGCGCAGGTGACCGTCAGCAGCAGCGATGACGCCACGGTGCTGGCGACCGGGAGCTCAGGCGCTGCGGTCGGCCAATATGACATCACCATCAGCCAGCTCGCCCAGCGCCACAAGATATCGTCGGCCACCGTGGCGGACAGCGACGCTGGGCTCGGCTACTCAGGGGATATCGTCATCAATGGCGAGGTGGTGACGATCAGCGCCGGCGACGCCCTCACAGACGTGCGCGCCGCCATCAATGCTGCTGGAGCGGGCGTAACCGCTACGATCCTGACGGTCTCGGAGGCCGATCATCGGCTGATTCTCACCAGCCTGAGCAGCGGGGCGGAGAACGCCATTGACCTGGTGGATGCCAACGACACCGACATCCTGGAGAGTCTGGGGCTCCAGACGAGCTCAACCAGCATAAGGAACGCCATCACCGACGGGGCCGCGTCGGATTACCTGACCAGCAAGACGGACGCGGTGGGGACGGTAATGGGGCTGAGTGACCCGGTGTCCGGGACGATCAAGGTCAACGGGACGGACGTGGCGATAGACCTCTCCACCGACAGCCTGGAGGCTATTGCGACGGCCGTTGATGCTGTAGCGAACGTCACGGCCACGGTGACCAGCTCCGGCTCGGGCAGCGATACCATCTATCGGCTGGAGATCGTGGGCGCGGCCGGCACGCCGACCTTCACCGATGACAGCAATGTGTTGGTGACGCTGGGCGTGCTGGAGAAAGGCATCGCCAACGAGATGGACGCCGCCCAGGACGCGAGCTTCACGGTGGACGGAATAGCTATGACCCGCTCCAGCAACGCAGTGGACGACGCTATCGAGAACGTGCAGTTGCAACTGCTGGCTGAGACCAGCGGCTCGCCGGTCACGGTGACGGTGGCCGCGAATAGGCAGGCCGCCGCCGATGCGGTGGAGGACCTCGTCACCTACTACAACCAAGTCGTAGACCTGATAAACGAGAACCAGGAGTTCGACACCGATACCTATCAAGGCGGCGCGCTCTTTGGCAACGTCACGGTGCTGAACCTGGAGGCCGACCTCCGCCAGATGGTGACGTGGCCGGTGCAGACGTTGGGCCAGAACACTATCGTGGCCTCGATGGCGGGGATAACCACGGATGAGTATGACCAACTGCTCTTCGACAGCGACGAGTTCCTGGCGGCGCTCGAGAGCGACCCGGTGGGCATGCAGCGGCTGTTCGGGTTCTACGCCGAGACCACCAACTCCGAGATCGAGTATTACTCCTCGACGTCCGCCGTCCGTGACTCCGGTGCCGACGGCTACGCGATCAACATCACGCAGGCGGCAACCAAGCCGACGGCCACCAGCGCCGAGCTGGCAGGCGGCATCGCCCTGGACGAGACCCTGACCATCGGCGGCTACGGTATCACGCTCACGAACGGGATGAGCCTCCAGGATGGAGCCGATTTGCTGAACTCGTTGTTCAGCGCTCACAACATGGCGATGGACGCGACCGTCGAGGGCAACACGATCAAGATCGAGCACGAGGTCTGGGGTGACTCCCATCAGATCGAGATCAAGTCCTCCCTCGACGATGGCTCCGGCGGGACTGACCTGGGAGGCGCGACAGCCGGGGAGATCGAGACCTACACGGGCCAGGACGTGGCGGGGACGATAAACGGCGAGGACTGCACCGGCACCGGCCGGCTGCTGGCCGGCGATGACGGGAACGAGAACACCGAGGGTCTGATGCTCCTGGTGACCTCGACGACCACCGGCGACAAGGGCGTCATCAAGGTCAGCAAGGGGATCGCCTCGCGCCTGGGCGACTACATCAGCGCGGCCACAGACCAGGCGACGGGATCAATTACCCTGGCAACAGATGGCATCAACGACGAGATTGATGCCATTGACGAGGATATCGAGAAGCTGAACGCGGATGTAGACCGGTACATCGAGCAGCTCCAGATAGACTTTGCCAGGATGGAACAGGCGATGTCGGAGTCGCTGTCGCTGCTGGACTGGATGACGGCTCAGGTAGAGTACCTACCCGGATGGCGCAGCGGGCAGAGCAGCAGCGGATGAGGATCCTGACGCTGAGACCAGGTGCGACAGATGGGGGACAGTCATCCCGCCCAGGCGGGATGACTGTCCCCGTCCCGACGAGGATGTGAGTTGATGGCTTCCGCAAGTTACGCCCCGCAGGCATATCAGGAGGTCCAGGTGCGAGGGGCTGATCGCAGGCGCCTGGTCGTGCTGCTGTTTCAGGGCCTCGCGAAGTTCCTGACGCGCGCTCGCGTTGCCATGCAGGAGGGCAACCACGAGGCCAAGGCGCGCGCTCTTAGCAGTGCCCAGGCCATATTGAGCGAGTTGCTCTGCGCGCTCGACGAAGAGAAGGCACCGGACCTGGCGAGGCCGTTGAAAGCGCTCTACGCGCACCTCCAGCGCGAGCTGGTGGAGGCGGACCTCCAGGATGACCTCGAACGCCTCGATTACGTGGATGAGATCGCACACAAGCTCCACGACGCCTGGGAGGAGGCCTTGGAGAAGTGTCAGCAAGAAGAGCAGCAAAGCCGCCGGTAGCCGCCTGGGGGGCGGGCCTGTTCGAGACGCTGGATGACATGGACGTACTCGAGCGGGAAGCCCTCGCACGCGATGACTGGACACGGCTGGAGGAAGTGCTGGACCAACAGACCACGTTGTGGCAGCGGCTGGCGAGCCTTGCGCACGACAACGACGAGGCAACGCGCATCACGGCTCTCGCCGGCCTGCGCCGGCTCTACGAGATCCGCGCGCGCAACCACGGACTCATTGAGCAGCGCACGGCCGAGCTGAGGCAAGAGCTCGCGGCAGCGCAGCAGGGAAGTGCGGCGCAGCGCGCCTACGCCGACCTCGAACGCCGCGCGGCGTGACCATCAGATGCGAAGGGTCTCTGTGAGCGACTGCAACGGCCCTGGGAGGGAGCTTCCAGGGCCGCTTTGCGACAGGCAAACACAGATAGGAAGGTTGGAACACCACGTGCGCCGGCGCTCGTCAGTCGTTGGCCGTTTGCCGCTGAGACCGCTTGCGGTCTCCGTCGGATGTCCGATGTCGGTTGTCGGATGTCGGATCTGCCTGATAGGGCTGATGGGCGGCCTGGTGCTGCTGAGCGCGGTGCTACCCCCGGCGCGTGAGGGACGAGTCCCGTCGGGCGTGAAGATCGAGGGCGTTGACCTGGGCGGGCTGAGTAAGGCCCAGGCCCGCGAAGCCGTGATCAGATCGGGCGCAGCAGTAGGTCGGAGCTCCTGCTCCGACAGCCAAGAGGGCGTTGTCCTGACCGGCGCGGGCACGTGGACCATCGCGCCCCACGCCCTCGGCGTCCGCCTCGACCCCGACCGGAGCGCGCGCCTCGCCGTGCAGGTGGGCAGCCACGGGACCCCGCTCAGGCGTTGGGGAGAGCTGCTGCTGGCCACGTGGCTGCCTGCGGGTCTGCCCGCCTGCTACGGGGTGGATGCCCCTCAGGCGCGGGTGGCGCTCCGACGCCTGGCGCTGTGCGTGGACCGGGAGCCGCAGCCGGCGCGCTGGGAGTGCCACGGGGACGAGTTGCGCCTCAGGCTGCACCGGCACGGGCGCAGGTTGGACGTGGAAGCCACCCTGGAGAGGCTCCAGCGGGAGACGGCACAGGGGCTCTTCCCCCGCCGACCGCTGGCGATGGCGCTGGTCCAGGTCGAGCCGAAGCTCACCGCCCAGACGCTTCAGGATGCCACCGAACGGCTCGGCGAGGCGCGCGTGGCGCTGAAGAGCGGTGCCCGCTGGGCGAACGTGCGAGCGGGCCTGCGCGCGTTGGACGGTGGCGTGCTGCACGCCGGCTCGACCATCTCGGCCTGCGAGGAACTCCTGCCCCTGTCGCCTACCTGTGGCTTCCGCTTCGCGAGCGACGAGCAGGGTGAGGTGGCGCTGGGCGGTGGGGTGGAGGTCTGCCTGAAGCTGCTGGCGACGGCGGCGGGCCGCGCGGGACTCGCCACCGCCTGGCGCGAGCTGAGCCCTGAGCTGGCCGCCTTGCTGCCGCTCAGGCGCGACCTGATGATCGCCAGTCCCGCTGAAGCGGGAACGAGGGACGTGGTGATCTCGGCGGGCACTGAGCGCGGCTACGGTTGGGTTCACCTCCGCGGCAAGAACGCCCCCGGCGCGACCCCACGCCTCAATGCCGTTCGTGGCGGTCCCGCCTCGCGGGATCACCCCCCGCTGCCGTGCGGACTGGACGGGATAACGCTGGCGCTGGTCGGCGACGTGCTTCCATCTCGCGCCGCGCGGACCCTCTCATCCCCCGTAGGTCGGGCTTCCAGCCTGACAGCGCCGCCCGAGATCGGCGCGCTGATGAAGAACGCGGACCTCGCGTTCGCCAACCTCGAGTGCCCCATCTCCAGCCGTGGCAGGCCCCTGAAGGCGAAGCAGGCGCCGAACGAGTGGGCCTTTCGAGCGCCGCCGCCCATCGCGCGCGAGCAGCTCCGTGCCTGGGGCTTGGACGTGGTGTCGCTGGCGAACAACCACGCGCTGGACTACGGCCCCGTGGCCCTGGAGGACACGCGCGTGGTGCTGGCGCGCGAAGGGGTGCGCTGTGCCGGGGCCGGCGCGGACGCGGAGAGCGCCTGGCGGCCCGTGGTCGCGGAGCGCGACGGGCTCAGGGTTGGCTTCATCTGCTGCGTGGGGAGCGAGACGCTGCCCGATGCGCCCTTCCTCGAGGAGTTCGAGGCAAGCGCAGGGCACCCGGGGATGGCGGTGCTGCGAACCGAGGGCGTGCGCCTGGCGGAGGCCTGCCGGGAGCTGACGCGTCGCGTGCGCGCCCTGCGCTGGCAGGTTGACCTGCTGATCGTCTCCATTCACTGGGGGAGAGAGGCGACGGGCACGCCGACGGCGATCCAGCGAGAACTGGCGCGGGCCGCCACGGCCGGCGGCGCCGACCTTGTGGTCGGGCACCATCCCCACCGCTTGCAGCCCCTGGAGCTCGCCACCAGGAGGGCGGGTCGCCCCCCGACTTGTCCCGCCTCACAAGGCTGCCTGGTCGCTTACAGCCTGGGCAACTTCGCCTTCCCCGCGCGCCGCCCGAGACAGCGACATACGGGGGTGCTCCTGGTGCGATGGGGGGCGCGGGGCATCGTAGCCGCCGGCTTTGTGCCTGCCAG
>CBFDBV010000074.1:0-14044 GCA_965603135.1 uncultured bacterium | reverse complement strand
CGCAGAGAACGGCCAACGGCAGCGACGAACGGAATAGCGGCAATGCGGGGGACGGGGGCCCGCCTTCGCCAAGGCTTCCGCCGTCGCCAAGGCTATGGCGGACAAGTCGGCGGGCAGGCAGTCCCCCGCCACGATACGGCAACGACGACGGCAACGGCCAACGGCAGGATAATGCTCCAAGACGGCGAACCTCTCCTCACCAGTCAAGCGTCAAACTAGGGTGAGCAATCAAGTTCCGCGTCGTGGAGGTGGCTGAGATGCGAGGACGAGTCGCAATGATCACCGCTTCACTGGTCGTGCTCATGGCAGCGGACGCCTGGAGCGCCCAGCAGCCAATGGACCTCATAGCAGCGCTGGAGCAAGAACAGATCGAAGCAGTTTTCTACGGGAACGGCGACCAGTCAGTGCGTGGGCGGATCCGGAGATCGCCCCGCGGCCCCAGCGAACTGTATGTGCCGCCAGGCACCCAGTTCTGGGCCCAGCGCGAAGGCAGACAGGGAATGACCACGCTCGGATACGTGCCGATAGACCTGCGCAGGCGCGCGACGACCTACGTGACAATCCCCACCGCTTGCACGAACCTGGCCCTGAACGCGCCGACGGGGTTCGACATCATGATCCCGACCCGCTGCCCGGACGCGCGGATGGAAGTGCTCTGTATGACCATCGGGCGCATCTGGCCGGCGCGCGCGGTGTCGCAGCTCGCCGTGTGGGCCGTCGCCAATGACCCGCCGTGGGAGGAAGTGCGGGACTACGCCCAGGGCCATGCGGCCGGAGATGACGAGGACGCCAGGGTAGCCGCAGCGGAAGTGATGCGGAGCCAGGCGGCGGAACTGCTGAGAGCAGCGGGGCTGGACCCGGCGGGGTTTGCCATGTTGTGGTGAACGGCGCGGAATGGGGAATGGGGAATAGGGAATGGGGAACGACAAACGGCAGAGGGCAGAGGCATTTCGCAGGCAAGGATGCCTGCGCCACGGTAACCGCGAACGGCCAACGGCGACGGCATGCACCGCAGAGACGGGGAGAAGCCGACAGGAGTTCGATAGATGGAGAAAGTCATGGTAGTGATCGCGGCGTTGGTGTGGCTTGGGAGCTGGGCGTGGAGCGCTGAACTGACCGTCGAAGAAAAGGCCCGGGTCAAGGGCGACCTGGAGGGCGAGATACCGGGGATGATCTACCGCTACCAGGTCTCCGATGCGCTCTATCGCGAGGGCATCGGCAAGTCGGATGCGACCACCTCCGGCGGGCTGGGCTGGGGCGAGAACGGCTACCTGCGGCGGTACATGATGTGCTACTTCGTCACGCGGGACACCTACTGGCTCGATAAGGTCATTGACCACTTCGACCGGATGATCGCCAACCTCAGCGACCACGACGACGATGGGCTGCTCTCGTGGCAGGATCCCGTGTACTCGGTCGCGCTGGTTGAGGCGGTGGTGCTGGAGCGGACGGCGGTGGGCATCGAGGTGAAGACGCCGAACGGTGACCGGCGCGTATACTATCGAAAAGGCGGCAAGGACATCACCGGGCACGACTACCTGCTCGAGTTCACCGCCCCCGACGAGTTTAAGGTCACCGACCTGACCGATGATGTGGAGATGGGCGTGGTCAAGTACGAGGATCCGACGACCTTCGACCTGGTGCCGGGGACGAAGCTGGTGGTAAGTGGGGCAGGCGTGCAGGGTGCGATGATCCTGGTCAGGACGACCGCGCCCGAAGCGTGCGAGTACCAGGTCCACGACGGGATGGTCACCTACCCGGTTGCGCAGTTCATCGAACAGGTGCGGATGCGGGACGACCTGGATGAGAAGTATCAGCAGAAGGCCGATGAGTACCTAAAGCTGCTGCACGAACACTTCATCATGCGCTGGGAGAAGACGTGGATGCAGGTGGCGCCGGACGCGGGCGTCTACGTGTTCACTGACAATCCGACCCAGCGCTTCCCGTTCTACAGCTTGCCGCACAACCAGTACCTGGCGCCGGCGCGCACGTGCCTGGTGCTGGCGGACGTGGAGGGCTATGAGGGAGCCGAGCTGTGCGCCAAGCGGGCGCGGAACATGGCGAACTACTTCAAGCAGAACCTGAAGCTGACCGAGGAGGAGGCGTACGTCTGGAACTACTGGGACCCGCTGCCGCACGAGGACGTGGGCCGGCACATCGAGGACATAAGCCACGGCACCATTGACATCGGCTTCGCGATTGAGGCGAGGCACCGGGGCGTGGTATTCACTGAGGAGGACCTGGAGCGGCTCGCGCGCACCTTCGTTGACGTGATGTGGAACGGGGACGAGGAGAATCCGCGCTTCGGGGCGCGCGTGGACACCAGCGAGGGGGACAAGGGAGCGTGGTGGGAGTGGATACAGCTCGCGGAGGCGGACCACCGGGTCTGGGAGCTGGCGGTGGCGATCTTCGAGCGAGGCAGCCGCGCGGCGAGCATGTGCCCGTCAATGGCGTGGCTGTACGACAAGCTGGTCGGCCTGAGCGAGGAAGAGAGGGCGCAGTGCCGACAGAACACCGCGCAGGCGCTGGAGATAGTCAATAGCGAGGGCCTGGTCAACGGGGGCTTCGAGATAGCCTCGCCAGGCGGGAACAGCGCGGCGGGCTGGACGCTGGGGCGTTGGGGCCCGGACAGCGGGGAGAGCGAAATGGCGTGGGTGGCGGACGCCTACGAGGGCGAGCATGCGGTGGCGCTCATCGCCAAGGGCGAGAAGGTCAACATCTGGGCGCAGTGTGACAAGACCATCGAGGTGGCGCCGCCGGCGAGCGTGACCATCAAGGCCTACTACAAGGCCGAGGAGGGCAGCCGGCCGTACTTCTCCATCCTCGGCTACGACGAGAAGGGCGAGCAGGTGCAGTACGACAGCTCGGCCGGCTTCGAGGCAACGGACGAGTGGCGGGAGGCGACGTGGACGAAGGAGCTGAGAGCCGAGGTCCGCGCCGTCAAGGTAATGCTCCGCAACGGCGCACCCGGCAAGGTGGTCTGGGACCAGGTTGAGGTGGAGATCGCCAAGTAGGGCGGGCCGTGCGGGCCTGGACAGGTGATCCCACTTCGCCCCGCCAGGGCTTCGAGGGCAAGGGGCACCTGTCCTACTTGCCTAGCTCGACGATGGTCTCCTCGCCCCTGCGGATCTCGAAGTCGGCTTTGCCGTTGAGGACGGGCGGGCGTATCTTGCGGGAATCCCAGGATGCGTCCTCGGGGTCCGGGCCGCGCTGTATCTCCCACTCGATGCTGTAGTTCCCTGGGGCGAGCACGTCCACGCGGTAGCCCTCGGCGTTGTCCCCCACCAGCCAGGCGGCGCCGGTCTCGAGGACGGCGGTGCTCTGATTCTCGCCGCCCGGGAAGACCGGCTGGCCTTGGGCGTTGGTGATGTGGTAGAGGACGTACGGCGAGGTGACGCCCTCGAGGGTTTGGGCGGCTGGCTTGAGAAGGAGGACACCGGTAGGCTGCAGCTCGATGACGATGGGGTTGCCAGCGTCAGGCGAGGCCTTCAGCGGGGCCACCAAGCGGGCGGCGTAGCCCGATGCGATGACCCAGACACCGTAATCGGCGGGCTGGAGGCCGTCCAGCGACACCAGGCCCTCCTTGTTGCTCTGCATGTCCTCGTAGGTGTACTCGGAGCGGCCTGGGCCGCAGGTCGGGCAGGAGGGCGCGGCGGCCGCTTGCTCGAGCGTTAGCAGCCTGGGGCGTCTGAGCTGGTGGGCGAGCTGAGAGCCGTCGGCGGTGCACAGGTGCAAACGCGCGTCGGCGATGGCCTTCTTCGTGTCAGCGTCCGCGATCTTCAGGGACAGCACGGCGCTGGCATCCAGCTTGACCTCGATGGAGGGTGGCTCGGCGCCCTTGGCGACTGCGATGGGGCCGGTGAAGGCGGGGACGACGCTGTCCGGGGCCGTGAGCGTGAGGAGGTACTCGCCGGCGGCGACGTTGACAACCTCAAAGCGTCCCTGCTCGACGCTCTGGCCGTAGCCGCGGCCCTCCTCGGTCGAGGGGGAGCCGAGCGCGCGCGTGAGGCGCATCCCCGTGAAGGTCTGCCACGAGGTCGAGCCCTGGGTGAAGCGCAACTCGCCCTCGCGGCTGCGGTAGGCACCGATGGCGTAGTCGGGCTGAGGATCATCCATGATGCGTGTGGCCTTGATCTCCACGGCCTGCAGGCCCTCGCCGGAGTCGGGCCTCAGGATGCGGCCGACGATCTTGCCGGGGTTGAACTGCAGGTCACGGGTGACGTCCTGGTCGCCGACCTTGATGATGGCGCGCGCGGAGTAGCCGCGGCGCATCGGGTCGTCCCAGGAGTGGGTCATTGCCGAGAGGCGATACTCGCCGGGTGGGATGCGCTCGAGGGTGAAGCGGCCGTCTGCGCCGCTGTGGTCGGTGACGCGGAAGTCGCGGTCGCTGGCGTCGTACAGCTCGGTGTCGGCGCCGGGAAAGGGCTCGCCGCCGAGGGTCAGCGTACCGCGGACCTTGACGCCGGGGAGGGCGCCGAAGTCAACATTGGTCGTTTCGCCGGGTGTGACCTGCACCTTGATGCTGCGCTTGCTGTAGATGGAGCGTCCGTCCTCGGCGGGCTCCATGATAGTGATGCGGTACTCGCCGGGCGGGACGTTGTCCAGGCCGAAGCTGCCGTCGTCGGAGAGGGGCGCGCGGCCGTAGTTCATTACCTCGCTGTAGATGTTGATGTAGGCGCCATCCATGCGCAAGTCGCCATAGCCGGCGACGGTGCCGAGGATGTTGCCGCCGAGGGGGAGCTTCGCCTCGATGGGCCTGTCGCGGTCGAACTCCTTGAGCAGAAGAGGGGCGTAGTCGTGGTGGCGGGCGAGGAGCTGGACCTCAGCGTCCTCGGTGACGCCCTTGAACTCGAAGCGGCCCTGCTCGTCGGGCCGGGTCTTCTGCACCGTGTAGCCGTAGCGGGACGGGTCCTCGAGGATCTGCATCTCGAAGCGCCAGCCGCGGCCCGGAGTGGGCATCAGGAGAACGACCTCGGCGTCAGGGAGGGCCTTGCCGGTGTCGGCGGCGGTGACCTGGCCGGAGAGGGTCAGGCCCTTGCCGAGATTGATGACGACTGGCCACTCCTCGGAGTCCGCGGGCCTGACGGTGACGCGGTCAACGCGCGCAGGCGCGTAGCCGTCGGCGGTGACGATGACGGCCAGGCCGGCGCGGCAGATGAGGTCCTCGATGGTGAACAGGCCCTCATCAGAGCGGCAGTCCTGGCCGCGGCTGGAGAGGTGACAGGAGAAGCCGCCGCTGGGCTCGCCGGGCAGCCGGCCGCCGCTGGGGAAGCCGAGCTTGACGTTAAACTCCTTCACTGGCTGGCCAGTGTCCGCGTCAACGACCTTCCCCACGATCACGCCGGGCGGGTCCATGACGATCAGGCTCTCCTCGCCGTCGAGCTTGAGGGCGAGGTCGCGAACAGGTGAGTAGCCGGTTCGCCAGGCATCGGCGGTCACGCCAGTGCCGGGCAGGCTGTCGAGCTTGAAGCGGCCCTCGGCGTCGGTCGTGACGCGGCTGGCGATGTAGTCGGAGCCGCACCTGCCGGCGACGCTCATCTGCGGGGAGACAGCGGCGCCGACGATGGGATTGCCCGCGCGGTCAACGACGCGGCCCTCGGCGGTGTGGCCGGGCTCGAGATTGAAGGTGAGCTCGGGGACGGCATCGCCGCGGTCTGGCTTGGCCTGCTGGTAAGCGGGGGCGTAGCCCTTCGCCTGCACCAGGATGTACTCTTGCCGGTCCGAGGCGAGCTTGTCGAGGCGGAAGCGGCCCTGGGCGTCGGTGGTGGTGGCCTTGTAGTGGACGTAGCACTCGGAGAGGTTGTAGGCGACCTTGGCGCCCGAGACCGGATTGCCCTCGGCGTCCAGCACGATGCCCTCAACCCCGTACCCCTTGTTGAGCACCCAGTCAATAGTGACCGAGTCGCCCTCGGCAGGGGCCTGAATGTCGTGCTTGGACTGGGAGGCGAAGTCGGGATGTTCAACTCCCAGGCTCCAGAGCTTGCGGGCGCGGGAGTAGCCATGCAGCTCGTACTTCCCGTCCTCGCCGGTCACGTAGCGGCGCATCCAGCAGTGGATGATGTGACCGGAGTAGTGGTCGCGGACCAGCGCGCCGGCGACGGGGTTGCCCTGCTCGTCGGTGACCGCGCCGCGCACGGTGAAGCCGGGCGACATCTCGACCGTGACCTCGTAGAGGTCGTGGCCCTCTGTATTGATGTCGGCGCCGCCGTCGGCCAGGCCGGGCGCCAGAGCCTTCACGCGGTGCTCGCCCAAGCCGACGCCCGCCAGCTCGAACTTGCCCTCGTCGTCGGCGACCGTGGTGAGGCCGGTCCCCAGGACGATCTGGGCGCCAGCGACGGGCTCACCTGTGCCCTTGTGGACGACCGTGCCGCGTACGCGCCCGCCGGGCTGGAGTGGGATGCGCAGGTCGCTGAGCACCGAGCCGAGGCCGACGACTATGCGGCGGACATCCCAGGGAGCCTTGTCGGAGGTGAGCAGGCCCCTGGTTGCGTTCAGGTAGTAGGTGCCGGGCTCGGCCTGGGCGCGGAAGCGGCCCTGGTCGTCGGTCTCCGCGTCAATGCCGGGCGAGAAGGGATCAACGGGCTCGCGGGCAGGCGTCAGGATGCCGCGCACGCGAGCGCCGGTGACGGGCTTGCCATCCTCATCCACAACGATGCCCTCCACGACGCCGACCTCTGGGACCTCCGGGGGCTCGCGATCCGAGTCGCCGGCGCCCTCGACGACCTGGAAGCCGAAGCGGTCGCGGACCTGGGCCGGGTCCACCGTCTGGGCGTGGACGCGGATGCTGAACACGGAGCGGCCGTTCTCCTGTTTGAGCGGCAGGTCAGCGCAGAAGTAGACCACCCCGTCCACGGAGGCCGTGCGGCCGGGCGGATAACGCTCGGCATCAGGGCCCTCGACGTAGAGCTTGTTGACTGTGCGGCCCGCGTAGTTCACGTAGGCGACCTCGCAGCCCATGTCCGGGCGACCCGTGTCGGGGTCGGCATCGGCGTCCACGTAGAGCGTGACGATCGTGTTGTCGGGGTCGTGCGGCGCATCGAACTCGATGGCCCAGAGCCAGCGGCCCTTCGCGACGTTGGCGAAGCGGATCTCCGTGATGTCGTGGCGCGGCTCGCCGCCCTCCTCGATGTCCGTCAGCTTGTCCTCGGCGATCAGCTCAAGTTCCTCGGCGGTATCAGGCAGAGTCCCCAGGCGCTTCTCGACGTCGTCGGGGAGCCCGTCGGCGTCGGTGTCCTGGGCCATCAGTGGGGCGGCCGCCAGGACGATGAGGGTAAGCAGCGCCGCTGGGGTGAACTTTGCGGAAGTCGTCGCTCGTCGCATCGGGTATCCCTCCGTCCACCACGGGAACTTGTGAAAGAGTACTTCCTGCCCAACAACTTCGACAAGCAGCAACAGAATTCCTGCATGCGCCGACGGTGAGGCCGGGCGTCAGGCCTTGAGGACGTGGAGGGGCTGGAGGCGGGCGGCGATCTCGCCGAGGCGGCACTCGGTGGCCTTCAGAATGACCCGCCGGCCGCGGAAAGCATACGTCAGATCGCGAGGGCTGCCGATGAGGAGCTCAACGCCGCCCTCAGCCTCCATCCGGTAGTACCTCTTCCCATCAAGCTGCACCACTTCAAGGACGCGTGAGATGGTCGGCAACATGTACCCCGCGCCGTGCGGGAGCAGGTTCGCGCCGCGGAGGCGAGCCAGTATCCCGTGGCGCTCGGCTCGCTCGCGCCAGCCGAGGATGTCAATCTGCCCGTCCGCGAGGTTGGGCAGCCCCCGGAAGAGATAGCCCGGAGTGCTGGCGCGGAGCATCGTCGGCATCAGGCCGCCCCTGGAGGTGTCCTGGCAGCCGAGCAGGACCGCGTTCTTGTGGACGAGGCCCTGATGGTGCAGGTTGCAGATGACCTCGAAGTCGTCGAAGAGGCGCTCGGCCGCCAGGAGACGACGCCGGCGGATGAAGTCCTCCGCCAGCTTGAAGAAGTCGAGGTACTCGTCAGCATCGTCGCCCTCGACGAAGCGCGCCGGGCCCCAGGGCGTGTGCACAGTGCGGCAGCGGCGGGCAAGCTCGGGGCTGTGATCCCAGTAGAGGCCGATGCCCAGCGGGTTCTCGCCGCGCAGCTCGGAACCGGAGAAATGCAGCACGAAGACGTAGGGGGGCAGCTCCAGGTCGCCAAGCACGGGTTCGACGGCCATCAGATCAATGAAGTGGTTTCCCGCTCCGAGGTCCCACTGGAGCGTCACGCCGTCCAGCTCGGCGGGCTCGGTGAGAAGATCGTGCAGGCGGCGTGCAAGGTCGGGCATCGGGGGAAGCTCGCTCAGCCCACCCACGAGCATCCCGCAAGCGTTGGGCTTGACATCAACGAACACGTAGGGGCGGTCGCCCTCGCCCCAGGCGAGCTTGCCACCATAGCCGTAACCGGCGTGCCAGCGGGCCTCGTTGCGGGTGACCGTGACGTCGGGGCTCGCGATGAAGGTCGCATCCGGCGGATCGCCCAGGCTCTGCTGGACGTGATGGAGCTTGGCCAGGCCGTAGGTCATATTCAGCAGGCTCAGCTCAGCAGCGGCATCGCCCAGGCCGATAGAGAAGATGTGCTCGTGGGCTCTCTGCAAGGCGTCCTCGGGGGTCATAGGTGGGATCTCCTTGTGTAGAAACGACAGTAGCGGGTGGCGAGCCGGTTGCCACGCAGGGCAAGCCCTGCGCTGGGAGGGCGGGCGACATACTAGCGGGGGTAGTTTCGACGTGACGCCTGGATGCACCTTTGCGAAACAGAGGGAGGAGACTCGCATAACGGGGTATAATAGTTGCAGAGGGAGTAGACGACAGGAGCCGCGATGCAATGGATGAGCGAGGCGAGTTGCCCATAATGCCGCTGCACAGCGTGCTGTTCCCGGGCGCGCCGGCGTCGCTGTACGTGCACGAGGAGCGCTACCGGGAAATGCTGGCCAGGTGCCTGGCGGGAGACGGGCTGTTCGGGGTCGCGCTGCTGAAATCGGGCCAGGAAGTGGGGGGGGCCGGCGTCCCGCACGAGATCGGCACGCTGGCGAAGATAGTGCATGTGACCAAGCTGCCCGATGACAGCAGCCTGGTGCTGGCAAGAGGGCGCACGCGCTTCCGCATCAACAACATCATGCGGCTCTCGCCGGTGGTGGAAGCGGACGTGGAAGTGTTGGGCGATAACGCCGAGCTGCTGCCCAGCGACGAGGCGCTGGTGGCGGAGGCGCGGCAGAGGCTGGGAGAGCTGCTGGGGATGATTATGCGGATGCTGGGTGAAGAGGAGGTGGAGCCGCCGATACCCGAAGACCCCACCTCGCTCTCGTACGCGGTCGCCGTTCACGTGCAAGCTCCGCTGGAGGTGCAACAGCGGCTGCTGGAGGCGGGGTCGGTGGCAGCGCGGCTGGAGATGGGCCTGCCGATGCTGCGCAGGGAGCTGAGCTACTACCGGGTAATGCAGGCAGCCAAGGAGCAGCGAGACCGGCTGGGGCTGGATGACGAGGAGGAGGGTGTGTTCTCCAGGAACTAGTAACGACGGGCAAAGGGCAAGGGGTAAGGGGGAAGCGGCGAACGGCAGACGGCTAACGGCAAGGCGAAGCCCAGAGACCCAGCGAACGACTACGGCCTGCGGGCCGCAGTCGCCGTTCCCCACTCCTCGACTGTCATCCACTGCGCTCCTCCACCCCGGGCTCACAGATCAACGCAGGAAAGGACACCGTCAGGAAGTGGCTGGATTGGCCCGGGGGCGAAGACGCTCTGCATCGGGCCCGGAGGACTGCCGAGCAGTTGATGGGCCGGTTGAGGGGTGACCTCGAACGCCTCAAGCCCAGGCTGCGAGACGAACTGCTGGACGTGGCGATCCTCGGCACACTGCCGAAGAGGCAGGTGCTTGTCGAGCGATGGCGAAACCCCTATGTGTGATGCCGCGACGCAGGCTCTGGGCCAGCGACGGCCGGCCTCGGAAGTCATTCTGCCCTGGCCGCCGGGGAGGCTTGGCCAATGCGTGACGCCCAGGACTGCAGAAGCGGCCAACCTAAGACAGGAGGTACGGAACATGCACATTCGGCGACTCACTTTGCTGCTGCTGCCCGTCTTCATCTGCGGCTCAGCCATGGCTGGTGACCTGAAGTGCCTGGTTACTCAGGCCGGAGCCCCCGTCACTGGCGCCATCGTAATGCTCGACCCGGGTCCCGGCCGTGGCCCGCGGGCGTTGCCGCTTCTGCTCGGACGTACGAACGCGGACGGCATCTGCGAATTCACGGGGGTGGCGGCTGGCGAGTACCAGGTTCGCGCCTCGGCGACGATCGGCGGAACCCTGTACGGCGCGATCCAAGACGCCGTCACGATCGGGGCCACGGGAGGAGAGTCCGTTGAGCTGTCCATGACCCGCGCTATACTAATCCACGAGTACATGCCACTCGCCAGGAACAGCGCCTGGCAGTACGGCGTCTCGCACACCGAGGGCCGCACCACAACAACCTGGACGCGTCGTGAGCGCGTCGCAGGCACCGGGGTCGTGGGAGGGGAGACAGTCACGGTCGTGTCGGTAACGTCGGTGCCGGCCGGGGACGCAATGAAGCAGTTCGTGAGTTCAACAGACAAGGGATACGCCTTCTACCGTGAGGGGCGCGCGACAGACACCTTGACGTACGATCCGCCATTGGCCATCGGCGACCTGTGCCCGGTGGGGTACGAGTGGACCATTGAGAGCACGCTCAACCACACCGACGGGACACCGGATGAGCGGATGACACTCCGATGCAAGATCGGGGGCTTCGACAGGGTCACCGCCCCGGCTGGCACCTTCGCCGACTGCGCGCGCTTGGAGTTCATCTTTGAAGTTGACGGCCGAACGGACAAGCAGACTATGTGGCTGGCCGAGGGTGTGGGGAACGTGCGGGTGGTTGAGAAGGACGCCGAGCGGAGGCAGGAGCGACTCCTGGAGGAGTACCGGATTGGGCGCGGTTTGCGCCCAAGGGTGCCAGTACGGCCGCCGGCACCGTGAAGCCCGGCGTCCAGGCCCTCTTCATCGAGCAGCGGCGCGGTGGCGGGAGCACACGTAGACCCGAGTGGTTGAGGCCGGCGCAAGCGCCGGTCGGCTGCCGGGACCAATACCTGAAGGGAGGGTGCTGTCATGAGAAGCGGCATTGCGTCCGTCGCGCTAGTGGTGGCTTTCCTGGTCTTTGTCCTGTGCGTGGGGTCGGGTCAAGAGAAGGGGCCCAGGGAGGGTGCTGTTCGCGGTGAGCATCCGTCTGCGCGCGTAGACTTGCCGGAACCAGGCCCCAACAAGATCGTATACCACCGTCACGTCAGTGACGCAGAACACACCCAGGCGTTCAGGAGCCGGCTCGGTGCCACGGCCGAGCGCCAACTCACGCACGGCGATGCCGCCGAGTACCCTCGGTGGTCGCGCGACGGCGCGCAGATCGCGTATTCGCTGGGTCGGGAGGAACACCGGATCCACATCATGCGTCAGGACGGCTCAGGCGACTACGAGGTGCCGACCGGCGACGTCCACGGCATCCAGCCAGCGTGGCGTTTCGATGACATGCTGCTCGCGTTTGCAGGCCTGAGCGGCACCACGTGGGACATCTGGATTGTGAGGTTTGACGGCATGGGCCGCCACAACGTCACGGGCTCCACGGGGGCGGACTATCATCCAGACTGGTCCCCTGACGGCAAGAGCATCGCCTACGACCATTACGAGGGGACGGGAAGGAACTACGAGATCTACAAGGTCCACATTGACGGCTGGCGCCAGACCCGACTGACCTCCAACGGGACCTATGACGGCATGCCACGCTGGTCACGTGACGGGACGAAGATCGTCTTCTGCAGCGGCCGCGTGGTGCCGGCGAAGGGCAAGCCAGGCCTCGAGATATACGTCATGAATACCGATGGCAGCGATCAGACACGACTCACTGAGCGCGCCGGGGATGACTACTGCCCCTGCTGGTCCGAGGACGGCAGCGAGATACTGTGGCTTCACGGCGACCGCAGGGGCAGCGACGAGCTGTGGGTCATGAAAGCGGATGGCACCGACCAACGCCGGGACCGGGAGGTGTTGGGAACGTCTGTGGACTGTTGGGGGCAGCCACGTCCTCTACCCGAGATCCATCCCGGCGGCATCATCCGGCCGGCACCGGGTGGCTGAGGCTGCAGCCCATCTCAAGACTACCCGTGGGCGGGCTTCCAACGGCAGCGGTCGCTGTCGTACGGAGGACCGATTGTGCCGAAGACCGCGCAGCGGTCTGAGCGCAATCGGCCACGCTCTGCCTACAGCCCCCCGCGCTCAAGGGGGACGCTCGGCCGCAAGACCGATCCTCCTGTTCCCCGCCATTCCCGCTTGACAGTCAGCCCCGCAAGGCCGTACAATCCCCAACATCATGCGAGCGAACGTGAGCGCGTGTCAGCCCTGGTGCCTTCCCCGCGTGCGCCTGAGCATGCTGTGCGTGCTTGCCGTCGCGCTGGCACAGGGATGCGTGGGATGGGCCGAGGGGCTGGAGGACTACCGCATATCCCCGGGCGACATGCTGGGCGTGCACGTGTTCGGTGAGGAGCAGTTCACGAGCGGGTACCGCGTGGGGCCGACCGGCACCATCACCCTGGCGCTCGTGGGTGCCATCGAGGTCGGAGACCGCACGCTCAAGGATGCGGAGCTGGCCATCCGGCGAAAGCTGCGGAGGGTCCTGAAGCGGCCGTACGTCACCGTGGGCCTGGATGAGGTGCAGTCGCAGCGTAAGGTGTACGTGTCAGGATACGTCGAGACCCAGGGGCCGCTGCTGCTGCCGTTCGGGGCGACGGTCGTGGATGCGGTCGCTGCGGCCGGCGTGACGAGCACCAGTGACCTGCGGCGCGTTCGCGTGACGCACGGGGGCGAGCCGCCACAGGTGATGGACCTGAGTGGGCTGCGCGCCGAGGCGCCCATTGACATCACCGTAGAGGTGCGCTACGGCGACGTGATCTACGTGCCGAAGATCACCGATGAGATAACGCTGGTGGGTCAAGTCAACAATCCGGGGCAGGCGCTGCTGCCGGTGGGCGAGGAGATGACGGTGCTGAAGGCCATCGCGCGGCTGGGCGGGGGGCTGACCGCCTCGGCAGATAAGACCACGGCCTTGCTGGTGCGCGAGGGAGAGACCGTCGCGCGCATTGACCTCAAGAAGCTGCTGCAAGAGGGTGACCTGTCGCAGAATCTGGCCCTGCAAGCGGGCGACGTGCTGGTGGTGCGAGAGGCGGGGAAGGTGTCGGTGGTGGGCGAGGTCAACGCGCCAGCGACCTTCGAGATCGGCGAGCCGATTACGGTGCTCGATGCCCTGGCGCGCGCGGGGAGCACCACGGTGGACGCGGACTTGGCGGAGGCGCGCCTGCTCACCGAACAGGGAGCCGTCCCGGTTGACCTGGAGGGCCTCATAAGGCGGGGCGAGATGCAATACAACGTCACCGTCAACCCGGGCGATGTGCTGCTCATCCCCAGGGCGAAGCCGGAGACGGTGCTGATAGTCGGGGCAGTGGAGCGCGCGGGCGTCATCAACATCCGCGAGGAAGAGCAGCGGGACCTGCTCAGATTGCTGACGGCAGCAGGGCCGACCGAGATGGCCGACCTGTCGAGGACCTACGTCTACCGTCGCGATGAGCGGATCGTGGTGGATATGAACGCGGTGATGAAGCAGGGCGCGGTGGAGCTGAACCTGGAGTTGGAGCCCGACGACATAGTGATGGTGCCCGAACTCAAGACGATCTACGTGCTGGGGGCGGTCACGGCCTCGGGTGCGTTCCCCCTGACGGAGGACATGCGGCTCATTGACGTCATCTCGAAGGTTGGGTCGTACCAGACGGGCAACCTGGCTCAGACCACCGTGATACGCACGGAGCCGGATGGAACGACGGAGTTGATAGTGCGCGATATGGCGAGTATGAACCGGGGCGTGGCTCCGGAGGAGCTGGTGCTGGAGGAGGGCGACATCATCTACGTCCCACCGCGAGGGAAGGAGTTCAATTGGAGCAGCCTGCGCAACGTCCTGTACGTGGTCGGGGCGCTGATAGGGATATTGGGGCTGTGAT
>CBFDBV010000073.1:0-14088 GCA_965603135.1 uncultured bacterium | reverse complement strand
ACGCCATCTCCTCGCCGACGGCCTGCTCGCCCGACAGGATCAGTTGCATCAGCTTCTCTCGCAGCTCGGGCAGCTCGGAGTCCTCGGGCAGCCAGAGGTCGTCGCTGGCCAGGTAGTCGCGCATCCTGACCAGGTCGGGGCCCACCTCGTCCACGAAGTGGTCCAGGAGTTCGACAACGCGGAGAAGCTCGCGCAGCTTGGTCGCGCCGTTGGTCGGCTCCAGGAAGGGCTCGACGCCGGCCAGCAGTTGCGCCAGGCCCTCAGAGGCGTAGCTCTCGGGCTCAATGAGATCGAAGAAGCGCTCGGTGTGTTGCAGCGTCGCCATCACCTCGCGCCACGCGCGGACCGGCTGCCCGAGGCGCTGGCGGAGCCTGTCGAGACGCTCGCGCAGCAGTTGGACGCGGGTGAGCCACTCTTCACGGGCGGCCACGAAGCTCTCCCAGATGAGGGCCTGGACGGCGTGACCGGGGCTGGCGATGGCGCCGTCCAGCACGATGCGACAGATGCGGGAGAGAAGCTGCCACTGCTCGTAGGAGAGCAAGGCAGGGCGAGCCACGAACTGAAGGTGTCGGCTGACCGGCGTGCGGATCTGTTCGAGCCTCACCGGCTTCTGCTGCGCGTCCAGGCCCACCAGGTAGCCGCTGCGGATCAGGGCCGTGATGAGCAGCTCAAACAGCTCCGGGGGCAGGCCGATCTCCGACTTGAGCAGGTGCGCGGCCAGGTCAGAGCAGGCCAGCGGACGACCGCGCTGGGTCTCGGGGGTCTGATCGCGCGCGCGAATCCGCCGCATCACCTCCTGAGCTGGCTCGCTGTGCCCGACGTTGAGCACAACGGCAGCTTCAAGCTGCGAGCCACGAGCTTCGAGCACGACGCCGTCAGCCGTTGGCTCGCCGCTCGTCGCTCGTTGCTCGCTTCGGGCCAAGCCCAGCGGCAGCAGGATGGCCTCGACCAGCTCAGACAGTCGCGGGTGCGCATCGGCGCGTATGAAGCCAGGGCGGATGAAGCCGTCCACCAGGGCGTCAATCTGCTCGCGGCTGCTCAGGAACTGCCGCGGCGCGATGGCTGAGAACTGCGAGAATATGCGCTCCAGCGACCACGCAGCCACGGCATTGAGCGTGCCCACCCAGTCCCCCTCCAGGGGGGCCAATTCCTCGGCGCTCAGCGCTTCCCCGAAGGCCGACAGCACCGTGCCCTCATAGTAGGCGGCCCGCACGATCTCCTCCACGTGCGCGCCGAGACGACTCTCCTCCTCCTCCAGGCGCTGGATGAGCTGCGAGCTGCGAGTTGCGAGCTGCGAGCCAGGAGCTTCGAGCCCTGTGCCCTCGCCAGCCTCGGCGGCACCGGCGGGGGGGATATGATCCTGGGCGCCGTCTGGCTCGTGGCTCGTAGCTAGTAGCTCGTCGCTGCAGCGCCGGCAGGCGGCGCACTCGCGCAGCGCATCCATCTCGCGCTGGGACAGCGGCCGCGGCACCCAGGCCAGCACGCCGGCCGCCCAACGTCCCCCCATCAGCCCTGACGCCATCTCCTCCCAGCGGTTGCGCTGGGCCTGAGGCTGAATCAGATGCGCGAGGTACAGGTGAACGTCATGGACGCTGGCGGGGTCGGAGAGTTCCTGGACGCGCTGGTCAAGCTCCAGCTCGTCCAGTGCCAGCAGGTTCTCAAGCGAGACCGCAACACATCGAGCGGTGTTGCGCCAGCGGACCTCGACGGTCTGCGCCTCAGCCATCCCGCCCAGGCGGGAAAGCGGAGGGGTGGCTCCGGCGTGGGCGACGGCGGTCTGCATAAGCGCCGGGGCATCCTCGCGCAGCTTCTCCTTCGCGGCGCCCAGGCGCTCGCGCAGCGTGTTGCTCAGCGCGGTGCGCACCTCCACGTAGTAGACATCATCGTCCTCCTGCCGCCCGCGGCGCACCTCCACGAAGCGCCCCTGGGCCTGCATCGCCTCCAGCAGGTCACGGACTTCCTGTTCGTCTGCGACAGCCTCACCTTCAGCGGTGAGCCCCAGCGCCTCCCGCATCGCGGGCGGCGTGTACCAGAGATTCGCCAGCCGCAGAGCGACCATAACGCGGACCAGCCGCCGTAGAAGATCCGGGGTGGCGGGCGCCACCTCCATCGCGTTGCGCTCGTAGTAGTCCAGCACCTCGCGCACGTAGGCGGAGGCCTCCGGATGTGACCTGAGCTGCGGCAGGAAGTGCTCGAGCACGCCGTCGGCCCCGACGGGCTGAAGGTGGGTGCGCTGGGCAAGCTCCCCCGAGGCGGCGATCCCTTGCGTCACGCTGAGCAATCCGTCCGCGCGGTGCAGGAGCCGCAGGGGTATCTCTTCGGCACAGCGCGCGGCGAGCGGGTCCAGCGGATAGCTCTCCCTCAGCTCTTGCACAGTGAACGAAGGTGGGTCGAAGGCCTCCGCGTAGGCCTGGTGGGTCTCCTCGATGGCCTGGGCCAGGCTGCGGGCCTCGGGCCCGCCGACAGGCGGGGGGGCCTGTCGCACGGCATTGCGGGCGACGCACCTGATGTGTGCGCGCGAGAGGGGAAGGCCGCCGCCGAACATATCCGAGATGCGCCGCGCCACGTTGGGCTCGATGCCCGGTATCTCGCGGAGAGGCACCTCCAGAGCAGCGACCGTCCAGATGGGGGCGATCTTGCTCCGGTGGCCGAGGAACTCCAGGAAGACGCAGTCGCCCTGCATCGCCTTCTCGTCCACGCTGGCCAGGAAGTGCCCGAGGTCGTCGAGGAGATAGAGCACGCCGGATATCTGGTCTCCATCTACGACTTCCAGCAGGCGGGCCATGCGTTCCACGCGCGACTGGCGGAAGTCCAGCGGGTAGTCTATCGTCTGCGCGAACTGATGGCCCACGCGCACCGCGGCTTCCTCGTCCACCTCGCGCAGCTCAGCCCACGAGCCGATCCCGCCCTGGCGCTCCCTGACGTACTGGTCGAGTTCCTCCTGGAAGCGGGGAACGACGTGGCGCTCTATGAGTTCCAGCGCGTAGGCGTGTTGTGAGAGCGGGAGCTGGAGATTGTGAGGGGCGCGGCGCAGCTCGATCTCGGTGCGCTCGAAGACGATGTCCTCGAGCAGCTCGTCACGGCCGCGGTGCTCGTTGAGGGGGACCGGCACCACGAGCAGCGGGGCGGAGTCGTGAAGGACCTTCAGGGGGTCCACGTACTCGCCGCGAGCGCGCGCCAGGAGCTTGCGCGCGGCATCCGAGCCGGCCAGCAGCAGCAGCGTTCCCAGGAGATGGGACTTGCCGGAGCCGGGCGGCCCCGTTATCAGGACCGCCCCGCCCTTTCCCTCGGCCGCCGCCAGGCTGTCGAGGACGGCGCTCAGCGCAGCCGAGGCCTCCTCGTCATCAGGCGCATAGCCGGCCAGGATGTGACCAAGCTCCGCCGTGGCTTCGTCATCCGGCGCCCCCAGAGTCCGCCTGCGGAGAGCGGCTGCCTCGCTCAACTCGAAGCTGCCGGCTGCGGCCTCGATTGTCACGATCTCGGCAAAGGTCATTTCTCTTCGGACTTCCGACATCCGACTTCCGACATCCGACTAACGACCCAGCACCTGGAGTGGCCTCGCCAGAAGCTGTTTCATAGCTGTCGAGAACGGCGTTGCCGGGCTGGAAGCCCGCCCCACTGGAGGTTGTGAAACGGACTCTAGTGCTCGTTGGTCGGTTGTCGGCGGTCGGGGCTGGGCCGTTCAATCACTGTCGCCCCGGGCATAGGACTCGGCCAGGGCGGCTGCCGCCTCCTGGAAGCTGTCGTGCGCGACGATCAGCCGCCCTCCTGATCGGCGGCCGTCAATCGCCCCGAAGCCGTGGGCCGCAGCGCGCGTAGCCAGCGCATCCACCACCGGCCCCGGCAGGCTGAAGAGGCGCGCCAGGGTCATCGAGCGCAGGTACGCGCGCGGGACCGCCCTCCTGCCACGTGAGCCGAACTCCTCCCACAGAGCGTAGGTGAACACCCGCCAGCCCGGCCCGCGGTGGGAGGGGAAATAGCCCAGGCAGCGCGCCTCCCTGCGGGCCAGCCAGGTGGCGGCCAGCGCACCCCCCTCGCGCAGTATGCGCAGGGCACACTGCGTGCTTGCGCTGTCATCCAGGTCCCAACTGCGCCGCGCGTACTCCTCCACCAGCCGATGGGTCACGACGCGGTCGGTCTCAAGCAGCCGGCCGGTGTTGATGGTGTTGAACTCCCGCTCGGTGAACCCCGCGGGCATGCTGCCGAGGACGAAGCGCGGATAGAAGACCTGCTCGGCCAGCGCCAGCACCAGTGGCTCGCGCTGGGCGACCGTGTACAGCAGCAGGTGGCGCGTATCCAGGGAGCGGCCCGCCGCGAGCACCAAGTCGTGCAGCGGGGGTCGCGGCACCTCGTCCGCGTGCTCGGGTATGACCCGCCTCACTATCGCCCAGGCGATGCGTCGCCCGCGTGCCTGTGCGGCGGGGCCCGCCACGGGGATCTCCGGCGCCAACGCCTCGATGACCTCGTCCCGTCCGCGCGCGGTCTCGCCCTCCGCGGCCAGCTCGATGGCCCTGACCGACTCGGAGAAGTACAGGCCGACTCTGACGCTGCCCGGGAGCGGCCGTACGGCGGAGGCTGGCGGCTGGAGGCTGGAGGCTGGCGATGACGAGGTGGGCCGGTCAGGGACCCGGCCGCTGCTTGTGGGCTCGTGCCCGTCACTCGTCGCTCGTCGCTCGTCGCTGCGCTCCACGTGGTCCGCCGCCTTCCTGTTCTATCTGCAAGTATTCTCTCCGGTGAGCAGATATCCTTTGTGCAGGGAGGATTCCTGCGCGCAGCAGAGAAGGTGGCTGGTGCAACATCGGACGTCGCACTTTCGTCTTCGGAGGGCCGACATCGAACCTCTGAAGTCTGTTGGGGCGAGGTCCGGAGTCGTGGGACAGGAGGCGCATTCGAATGTTGAAGGTTGCGATCTGCGGAGCCGGAGGCCTGGGAAGCAGCCACGCCGACAACTTCCAACAGATACAGGGCACCGAGGTGGCGCTGGTCTACGACGTGATCGAGCAGGCGGCGGCCGAGCTGGCGGAGGGCGTGGGAGCCACGGCCACCACCGAGGAGGCCGACCTGTACGCCGACGACATTGACATCGTGTGCGTGACCACGCCGACGCCCTTCCATGCGCAGTACGCGGTCGCCGCCGCCGAGGCAGGCAAGCACATCTTGTGCGAGAAGCCGCTGGCGCGAACGGTCGAGCAAGGGCTTGAAGTGCTGGAAGCGGTCGAGAAGGCGGGCGTGAAGATGATCGTCGGCCACGTGGTCAGGTTCTTCCCCGAGTACGCCCGCGCCCGCGAGCTGGTGAACAGCGGCGCGGTCGGGGAGGTCGGGATGGTGCGCACGACGCGCATCAATACACTCCCGGGCGGCGCGGGCGGCTGGTTCGCCGACTACGAGATGAGCGGCGGGGTCACGCTGGACATGGTGATCCACGACTTCGACTGGCTGCTGTGGACCTTCGGCCCGGCCGAGCGCGTGTACGCGGTGGGAGCGCCGGACCGGATGCCACTCCTGGACTACAGCCTGACCACCATCCGGTTCAAGAGCGGCGCCATCGCGCACGCCGAGGGCAGTTGGGCGGACCTGGGCGTGTTCCGCACCGAGTTCGAGATCGCTGCCAGTGGGGGGCTGATCAAGCACGACAGCACCGAGATGGCGACGCTGACCATCCAGACGCGTGGGGCGCAGGAGGGCCTCGCGGCGGTGCAGGTCCCCGAGAGCCCGGCCCCTAAGTCGCCCTATCTGCTCGAGGACGAGCACTTCGTGGAGTGCATCCTGGAGGGCAAGCAGCCCGACATCACGCCGCAGGAGGCCCAGGCCGCGCTCGAGCTGGCCCTGGCGGCCTGCGAGTCCATTGAAGGCGGCGGCAAAGTCGTGCAACTGTGATCCCGTGCGGGCCTACGGCCCGCCGACAGGCGAGGGCGCCTGTCCCACGATGATGGAGGCGATTCGGATGGCTAGCAGGATAGGTATCGTCAGCTTCGCGCACCTGCACGCTAACAGCTACGGGGCGAGCTGCAACGAGCTGGGAGAGGTCGAACTGGTCGGCATCTGGGATGACGACGCCAAGCGCGGCAAGCAGGCGGCCGAGACCTTCGAGACCGAGTTCTTCAAGGACCTGGAGGCCCTGCTGAGCGCCGACCTCGACGGGGTGATCGTCACCAGCGAGAACGCGCGGCACAAGGGGCATGTGCTCGCCGCCGTCCAGGCGGGCGTGGACGTGCTGTGCGAGAAGCCGATCTCGGTCTCGGTGCCGGACGCCCAGGAGATGATTGACGCCTGCGCGGCGGCCGAGGTCCAGCTTATGATCTCCTACCCGTGCCGGTACTCGCCCGCGTTCGGGCGTGCCCTTGAGGCCGTGCGAGCGGGCGAGCTGGGAGAGATCCTGTGCATCAATGGGACGAACCGGGGCCGGAATCCCGGCGGCTGGTTCAACGACCTGGCGCTCGCCGGCGGCGGCTCGGTGATGGATCATACCGTGCACATCGTGGACCTGATGCGGATGATGCTGGAGGACGAGGTGACGAAGGTCTACGCGGAGGTTGACACCAGGTTCGACCCGAGGCTGAGCTGCGATGACACCGGGATCCTGACGATGAGCTTCGAGGGCGGCTGCGTGGCGACGCTGGATGCCTCGTGGTCGCGGCCGCCGCACTACCCCATCTGGGGAGACGCGACGATGTGCATCATCGGCATGGGCGGCAACTGCTGGCTGGACCTGTTCGTCGAGCACCTGGATGTGTACGCCAACGAGGAGGCCAGCTACGTCTGGGCGCCGTACGGCCATAACGCTGACACGGACGCGGTCGCGGACTTCGCCCGCTGCGCCACCTCAGGCGAGCCGGTGCCGATCACCGGCTACGACGGCCTCAAAGCCATGGAAGTCGCGCTGGGAGCCTACGAGTCGGCGCGCACGGGACAGCCCGTGGCGCTGCCCATCGTCTGACCCACCGCCGGCCACCACCGGCGGGGCTTCCCCCTTCGCCAAGGCTTCGGGGGACAGGGAAGCCTCGCCCTCCGTACGGCGCGCAGTGCTGGAAGGAGAGATGCCAGGTGCAGTCTCTGACGAAGGTGAGCGGGCTGATCTTCCTTATCTTCGCTGCTCTGGCCGTGATACTGGGCATCGTGGACATGGCACCGGAGTTCAGCGATGCCGGGGACCGTCTGCTGCGCGGCGGCGCGGGGAGCGATCCGCTGCCGATTGCCACCAGCGTCAAGTACAAGATCGGTGGGGAGCTCGCGGTTGACATCATCGTGGCCGGCGCGGTGGCGATCTTCGGATGGTTCCTGTTCACCTCCGAGATCCAGCAGACGTGGGCGGTAGTCATCACCGGCATCATCGTGCTCGCTCTGATCGTGACGAGAGCAACTCCGCTTGTGCCGCTGAACGCGGGGAAGGTCTCACCGGGCTTCGCTTTCTGGGGGGCAGAAGTGTACGCGGACGTGTATCACCCTCCGCTCAAGGCCGGCAGTAGAGGGCGGCGTGCGATGACCTTCCCGCAGCCTCAGCACGTGCGCCTGGGCGTTACGAAGCCGAGCCTCTCAGGGGAAGAGCTGCACGTCGCTGAGACCGTGGTGCTGGACTTCACCAGGCGGCCGCGCCTGATTGACCAGTTCTATGGGCATCCGCGCGGGGCGAAGCTGACGGGCAGCCTCGCGGGCACCCGCACGATCCTCGACTACGACTTCGACAAGATCGTCTACACCGTCCCCCATCTGATGGTGGAGAAGGTGGAGCCGCTGAGCGGGGGGGGCAGCAGATAGCGAATGGATGGTGGCTGCGCTGGATGAGCGCGATGCGCAGATGGCCGTGCTGGGTCTCGGGCTCACCGTGATGCTGATAGGGCTTCAGGTGGCGCTGCTGATCTTCACCACGTTCAGTCCCCTGGTCGGGGCGCTCTACCGCCTCGCCGAAGAGGAGCCGACGCAGCCGCCGGCCACCGAGCAGCGCACCGAAGCAGAGCAGCAGCGCAGACCTGTGCCCGTCGGCGCCATCCTGGCGGTGGTCGGCTCGACCGCGAGCGGCGGGCTTGCGGTCTGGGCTGCGCGGCGGCTGTATCGGGGCACACTCGCCCGGGAGCGCTGGATGTGGGTGCTCGTGCTGTCGGGAGTGGGTTGCGGATGGGGCCTGCTGATGGCGCGCCTGATGTCGCGTGTGCCCCCGTTCGTGCAAGTGATCCCGTGACGACGCCAGAGACAGGACATGAAACAGGTTATGGGGGATGGGTCATGGGTTACGGGGAACGACAAACAGCCAAGGCGGGACAGGCGCCGGGCAGTTGGCGGTGCGGCGGCTCCTGTTCCCCACGGTGAGCGGATATGCCCTACTGGTCGCCCACGCGCGATGGGCCCGCCCGGCGGGACCAGGCTCCGCTGGAGAGCGTAGCTCAGCGCAAGCGAGATGAGGTCGGACGCGCCCGCGAGAGGCGGTCGCTGGACGAGGTGAGGGCCGCCGCCCTGGGAGCGGACGCTCCGCGCAATCTCCGCTCGGCCCTCGAGGGCCCCCTCCTGCGCCTGATAGCGGAGATACGAAGGCCTGCGCGGTCACCGCGGACCTCCGATGTGCTCTTCGACCCGCGCATCATCGCCCAAGAGTTCGCCGGGGGCGGGGCCGCCGCGCTCAGCGTGAGCACCGACGATGCCGAGCGGGGCTCCGAGCTGCACCTGATTCGGCGCGCGCGCAGCTACATGGCGCTGCCGGTGGTGTGCTGGGATTTCATCGTTGACCCCTATCAGGTCTACGAGGTGCGTGCGCACCGCGCCGATGCTATCGCTCTGATTGTGGGGCTGGTCAGCGACGACGAACTGCAGCGGCTGCTGGCCACGGCAAGCGAGCTGGCGATGTCGGCGGTGCTGGTGGTGCGCGATGCCTGGGAGCTTGACAGCGCGCTGGCCGCCGAGGCTGAGATTATCTGCGTGCACAATCGCGATCCGGACGATGGTGGCGCGGACCTGGCCCGCACCGAGCGACTCGCGCGCCATCTCCCCGGCGAGGTCCTTCTCGTCTCCGCCCACGGCATCGCCTCGTGCGAGGACGCCGAGCGCGCCGCGGCCGCCGGGGCCGACGCGGTGCTCTTCGATGCGCCCGCGGACTACGAGCTGGCGCGCGACGCCATCCGCGACCTGCGCGGCATAGCAGTTGGGAGGCGGGAGGCTGGAGGCGGGATGCGAGAAAACGGCAACGGCCGTGGGAACGGGTAGGAACTCGAGCTATGAACGAAGCGCAGATGATCCTTGGGACAATTGACCACGCCGTGCTCAAGCCCGAAGCCGGTCGCGAGGAGGTGGTGACGGCCTGCGAGTTGGCGGCTCACTTCGGCGTTGCCGGGGTCTGCGTGCATCCGCGCTGGGTGACGACGGCAGCGACCGCCCTCCGGCGGACAGAGGTGGCGGTCGGGACGGTGATCGGCTTCCCGCTCGGGGCGAACAGTACCGAGGTCAAGGCCTTCGAGGCCCACCAGGCCACCTCGCGCGGGGCCGACGAGGTGGACATGGTGCTGGCGATCTGCGCGCTCAAGTCCGGTGACTTCGATGAGGTGCGGGCGGACGTGCAGGCCGTGGTCGAGGCCGCCCGCATGGGGGCCGATGGTGAGGCGCTCGTCAAGGTCATCCTCGAGATGTGCTACCTGACCGAGCAGGAGAAGCGGATCGCGGCGGAGCTGGCAGTTGAGGGCGGCGCCGATTTCGTGAAGACCTCCACCGGCCTGGGGCCCTCCGGCGCGACGGTCGAGGATGTGCGTCTGCTGCGGGCGAGCGTCCCCGAGCACGTGGGCGTCAAGGCCGCCGGCGGCATACGCACGCTGGAGGATGTGCGGGCTATGCTCGACGCGGGCGCCACGCGCATCGGCAGCAGCTCCACGGTAGGTATCGCGGCCGAACTCGGCGTTGGGTACTGACCTCCGACCTTCCGCCTCGCACTGCGCAGTTGAGCCGTTAGTCCGATGTCCGATGTCGGAGGTCCGGTGGGTGGTGAGCTGCCACGCCAACATACACGGCCACGGGCATCACGCTGGCGGCTCGCCCGTTTCGGGGCAGCCAGCGGATGCTGAGCGTGTACACGCGCGAGCGAGGCCTGGTCGAGGCGGTCGCCCGTGGCATCGGCAAGCCGGGCAGCAGCCTGTCCGCCGCGGTCGAGCCGTTCACGCTCTCGAAGCTCTTCTTCGCCGAGGGGCGGGGCGTTGACCGCCTGACGCAGTGCCGCGTGCTGGAGTCGTTCTACGATCTGCGGCGCGACGTGACGCGGTTCGCCTACGCCTCCTGCGGCTGTGAGCTGGTCCTGCGCACCACCGAGCCCAGCCAGGTGGTGCCCGGCCTGTTCGAGATGCTCGAGGGCTACCTCCGAGCGATGGTGGACAGCGGCGACCCGGAGCTTCTCAGTTGCTCCTTTCAACTGGCCTACCTGCGCCTGAGCGGCCTGGCGCCGGTGCTGGACAGGTGTGTGGAATGTGGCAAGGAAATCCGCAAGGGCGTGTACTCGGCCGGGCAGGGCGGGCTGCTGTGCGAAGGCTGCGCGGCGGGGGCCGAGGTCGGGCGCAAGCTCTCGGCGGGCACGGTCCGCTTTCTTGAGGACCTGGCGGAGTTCGATCTCGATCGCATCAGACGCCTGCGGCTGACCGAACGCGCTCGGCGCGACATCCGAGCCATCCTGCAGAGCCACATACGCTATCACCTGGACCTGTCGCTCAAGAGTGAGGGCTTCCTCAAACGCCTTGTGACATCCGACATCCGACCTCGGACATCCGACCAACGGCCAACGACAGACGACAAGCAGGGGCGTTGAGGGCCGCAATCGCGCGTGGGCGGTGTCCCGCGGGGTAGGGGGCGTGCAGCGTGACCGACGAACAGATCGCCGCGATGTTCGAGCAGATCGCCGAGTTGCTCGAGCTTGAGGAGGCCAACGTCTTCCGCGTGCGCAGCTACGAGCGGGCCGCCGAGACCATCCGGGGCCTGGGCGAGGAGCTTGCCGACATCCGCGAGGCCGGGCACCTCGAGAGCATCCCCGGCATCGGCAAGGCCCTCGCCAAGAAGATCGAAGAGGCCCTCGACACCGGCGATATGACCTACCGGCGCGAGCTGGCCGAACAGTACCCCGAGGGGATGCTGGAGATGCTTAGCCTCCCCGGCCTGGGGCCGAAGCGGGCGGCGCTGTTCTACCGCGAGCTGGGCATCGGCTCTATCGAGGAGCTGCGGCAGGCCGCCGAGTCGGGCGCGCTTCGAGAGCTGAAGGGGATGGGCGAGCGCAGCGAGCAGAAGCTGCTGGAGGCGATCGAGACCTACCGCCAGGGGAGCGAGCGGGCGCTGCTGGGCGACATGCTGCCCCGGGCCGAGCAGATGGCGGCGATGCTGCGCGAGCTGCCGGAGGTCATCGAGGCCAACTACGCCGGCAGCGTGCGGCGGGGTCGGGAGACCGTCGGCGACCTCGACCTGCTCGCGGCATCCGATGAGCCGGCCAGGGTCTGTCAGGCCTTCGCCGAGGCGGGCATCCTGGAGCGCGTGGAGCTGGCCGGCGACACGAAGGTCAGCGGCACGCTGCCCGGCGGGCGCAGCGTGGACCTGCGCGTGGTGGAGCCGGACAGCTACGGCGCGGCGCTGTGTTACTTCACCGGCTCCACGCAGCATAACATCCGGCTGCGCGAGCGCGGCCAGGACCTGGGGCTCAAGATCAACGAGTACGGCGTGTTCGAGGAGAAGGACGGCGTCGAGGGCAAGCGCATCGCCGGACGCACGGAGGAGGACGTCTACGCGGCGGTGGGTCTTCCCTGGATCCCGCCGGAGCTGCGCGAGGACCGTGGGGAATTGCAGGCCTCCGAGGCGGACGAGCTGCCGGCGCTCCTCGAATTCGCCGACATCCGCTGCGACCTGCACGTGCACAGCTCGTACAGCGACGGCCATCACAGCGTCGAGCAGATGGCCGAGGCGGCCCGGAAGCTGGGTTACACTCACCTCGGCATCGCCGACCACTCAGCCATGCTGCGGGTGGCGGGCGGGCTGACCGCGGAGGAGCTCGCCGCGCAGCGCGAGGAGGTTGACGCGATCAACGCGGCCTACAAGAATAGGCGCCGGCGCTTCCGGGTGCTGCTGGGAACCGAGGCCGACATTCTCGCCGACGGCAGCGTTGACATCACGCAGGAGGGCCTCAAGCTGGTGGATTTCGTGGTCGGCGCGGTGCACCAGGGCTTCTCGGCGGACGCGGACAAGATGACGGCGCGCATCATCAAGGCGCTCGAGACCGGGCTGGTGGACATCGTCGCGCACCCGACGGGCAGGCTGCTGCTGGAGCGCCCGGCCTACGGGCTGCACGTGGCCGAGCTGGTTGACCGGGCAGCGGAACTGGACGTTGCCCTGGAGATCAACGCCTTCCCCAACCGGCTCGATCTCTCGGACGTGAACGCCCGCCTGGCACAGGAGCATGGGGCGCTGCTGTCCATCAACACCGACGCTCATCACGCCGACCACCTGGTGTGTATGCGCTACGGCGTGGCGACGGCCCGGCGAGGCTGGGCGAGCGCCGAGAAGGTCATCAACACCTGGACTCTGAAGAAGCTGGCCGAGTGGCTCCAGGGCCGCCGCAAACGCCGCAAGCTGTGAGCGCCGACTGACGAGATGCCGTACGGAGGTTCGTGCCGGGATGTCAGATGACGCGGAACTCGACTTCAGGCCCGCCACCGAAGACGACCTGCCAGTGATGGCAGAGATGGTGCGCGAAGCATTCGATCCCGTGGGAAAGCGACTGGGCATCGATCGCCACAATACACCCCACTTCGCCGCCTACGAGACAGCGGAGAGCCTGCGCGAACAGCTCGCGAGGTGGAACATCCGCATGTTCCTGCTGGTGGTGGACGGTGTGGCGGTGGGCTGTGGTGGTTGGTCACCGGATGCCGAAGGCGCACCGCGGGGTTGGCTGGCCCGGATAGCCGTGCGCCCCGCCTGGCAGGGACGGGGCTACGGGAGGATGATCGTGCGCAGGCTGGAGGACGAGCTGCGGCGCGAGGGCTTCACGCGCGTTCGCCTGGCGCACGCAGACCTGCACCGCTTCTACGAGCGGCTTGGGTACCGGACGATGGAGACCAAAGAGATGCAGTCCTGGGGCGGTACCCTCACCTACACGGAGAAGGACCTCTGAGCCGCCACCATGGACCTGTACATCAAAGTCGCGCGGATGCTGACCGTGATCGTCGGCTCGCTGGCCGCCGGGTACCTTCTGCGGCGCGGAGTGCGCCTGCCGCGTGCGCGGTCAACCTCGATCACGCGCGCGGCGATGGCGTACCTTCAGCCGATCCCGCTGGCCCTGATGATCTGGGGCCTGGAGCCGCCCGGTTGGAAGACCTCGCTTCTGCCGGTGGCGGCCGCCGCGCTCATGCTGGCGACGTGGCCGGTGGCCTGGGTGGTCGCGCGGCTGCTGCGCCTGGACGACCGTGGCACCGGCTCCTTCATCATCAGCGCCATGTTCTCGAACGTGGGGCTGACCTACGGGGCCTTCGTCTGCTACATCCTCCTGGGCGAGCTTGGGGCGGCCCTGGGTCTGATCTACTGCCTGGCCTTCTCGCCGGTCTTCTACACCGTCGGCTTCGCCATCGGGAGGCACTACGGCCACGGAGGGGGCAAGGGCATCGGCTCGGTCATCGCCGACACCTGGCGCGAGCCGCAGACCCGCAACCCGCTGCTGGGGTTCATCCTGGGCGGCGTCCTCAACCTCGCCGGCGCGCCACGACCGGAGTTGGTGGCGCCGCTGCTCGACCTGCTGATCCCCGGCACCACGGCGGTCTTCCTGTTCGCCATCGGCCTGTCGCTCAGCCTCACCTCGGTGATGCGCGAGGGCCGGCAGTGCCTGGCGCTGGGGTTCGTCAAGTTCCTCATCAGCCCGTTGATAGCGCTGGGGCTCGCGTGGTTGGCGGGCCTCGGAGGCGAGATGTCGCACACAGTGATGCAGGTGTTCTTCATTCAGAGCACCACGCCCGTGGCCATCATGGCGCTGGTTATCCCCCAGCTCTTCGACCTGGACCGGGACCTGGCCAACGCGGGTTGGCTGACCAGCAACCTCGCCGCCATCGGGCTGGCCTACTTCGTGCTGGGCATTGCGGTGGGGTTGTAACGGCC
>CBFDBV010000072.1:0-14190 GCA_965603135.1 uncultured bacterium | reverse complement strand
GAGGTGGAGGGTATCTGGCACAAGGAGATCGCCGGCTCTGAGATGAGGCTGGTCATGGCGGATTACACTGAGGACAAGGCCGAGGCGCTGGCAAGGCAGCTTGGGGCCGACGGCTACGAGGTGGGTAGACTTGGGCTCCAGGAGTTCTTCATCGCGCTGACGGCGGACAGGGACTGAGGGGAGTGCGCCAATGGACCGCGGTGTGATGCTGTCCAGGCTGCGCGGGATGGAGTTCCGGGCGATGTTCCCCAAGCGCCTTGTGCTGCGTCGCTCGGCGGCGGAAGTCACGTTGCTGGCCAGGCTCCTGTTGTGGGGATGGGTCGTTGTGGGCGTCCTGTGGGGCTGGCTCTGGGTCTCCTGGGCACGCGGGGGCTTGGTCGAGTGGGCACCGGCGCCCACCCTCAGGCTGGCTGTACCCTGGCTGCTGTGGGGACTGGGAGGGGCGATCCCGGTCCTGGCGGCGTTTGCGTGCGGCTGGGCCTGGGCCGAGCGCACGGTGCTCGGCCTGTCCGCGAGGCGAAGGCCGCTCGTGGACTTGCTGCCGCTCAGCAATGCGCAGGTTCTATCTGCAAAGCTCCAGGGCAGGACAGCGGCCTTCCTCGTCTGGTTCTCGGCGAACCTGGGCATCCTGGCGCTGGCGCGTGCCTTGATGGTCGCAGGCCACCTGGTCAGCCGCCCCCCGTCGCTGCTTGACCCCTGGCTCGCGGCTGCGGTGCCCATCTTCTATGCGCTTTTCATCGCCAGCACGCACATAGCCACCGCGGCGCGCAGGTGGCACCCCGACGCAGCCTGGACGGCGCCGATGGTCGCTCTGATACTTAGTGCAGCGGCCGCCCTCGCCATCGGCTACGCCGGTGGCTGTCTCACAGCCTCTCGCTGGCTCTTTCCGAGAATGTGTGCGCTCGCGGCGGCGGGCATCACCGCTGGGGCAGTGGCAGAACTCCTACCAGCTTGGCGGCGCTTGCAGGAGAACGTCGCCACCGGCGCAGGCCGACGTGTCCGTTCTGGCGCAGCCGACGAAGGGGCACAAGCAGGTGCACCCACGCCCCCCGTCCTCAGAGCGTCGCGGGGTTGGTGGGGAGCCGGACTGCGCAATCTCGGCGGGCACAGGGGGCACACGTTGCGCTGGCTCAAGGCGAGCCTCGTCTTGGGGCTGAAGGTCTTGCTGGCGGCAACGCTCCTTGGCATCGTGCTGCAAACGGTCATCTACGCCTGGCACGTCGTTCCCTATCTCCTGGAATACGGCCACGTTCCCAGCCAGGCTTCAATGGCCCTCGAGGACTCGCTCACGCTCGCCGCCTACCTGCCGCTCTTCGTACTCGGGTGTCTGCTTCTCATCAGCCCTGTCGCGGCGTGGCCGGAGGGCGCAGGCCGGGGCATGCAACGCCCCCAACAGCCGTTCCCCGGCTCTGTTCCTGTCCTCCGACACCTGTCGGTGGTCTTGCCGGCAAGGTCTCGCGACGTGTGGCGAGAGCGCATCGTCTCTCTGTTGCTCGTGGCGGTTCAGATAATGCTCGTCGGCATCATCAGCCACGCCCTGGTCTGGCGATTCACCAACGCCCTGCTCCCGGGCGCGATGCTTCCCGTGCCGCCCCAGGTCTATCTCGCCCTGCCGGCCGTGTTTCTGGGCTCACTGTGTTTCTTCGCATGGATCCCGCTCGCCCGCATTATCGCCAAGGTCATTGAGCTGTCGGGGTGTCTGCTGGGCGCAGTCGTCGGGGTGGGCATCCTGGGAGCGCTCTCGCTGCCCATCGCCACCACGGCGACTCACCTGACGCGGCGGCCCATGTTCGAGCTGGCCCCGCCACTGGCGCTCTCAGCCCTCGCCCTGTGGCCCGCACTGCTGCTGGCAGTCTCGTGGCGCTGGTGCGAGCCGTCAACGTGGCGGCTGTCGCCGGACGGCACTCGCTCCGCTCAGAGCGTTCTGCGAGCCGTTCTCGTTCTGGGCGCCATCGCCGTCAGCATAGTGCTGCTCTTCCAGCTCACGCTCGTGCTGGCATTCGCAGCGTGACGCAGGTACACCGAGGCGCCCCGTCTGACCGACGCTTGTCAGCCCTGGGCCGCCAGCGGGTCGGTGGCGTTGAGGAACTCCTCGATGTTGGTGTAGCCGTCGCCGTCGGCGTCGGCGTTGCTGTCACCGGGATCCTCAGGATCAAGCGCGTACCGCGTCTCCCACTCGTCAGGCATGCCGTCCTCGTCAGTGTCCGCAGGTGCCTCTCCCACCTCGTACTCAGGCCAGCCGCCCACCTCGTCCTGCGAGTTGATGATGCTGCCGGTGCCCGTCTGAATCTCTTCGATGGTGCGAGCATCCACCGCGTCCCTTACCGGCAGCGTCGCCCCCGCCTGCTCGTAGAGCGCGTCGGGCAGCAACTGCGGCAAGTGCCAGGTTGTCTCAGGAGCAGGGAAGGGCTGCCCGGCGTCCACATCCTCCCTGGTCACGCCCTCGGGGAAGCGGAACATCAGCCAGTTGTCCACGTTCGCGAGCGGGAAGCCCTCCATGAAGTCGTAGGCCGGGAAGATCCTGGTCAGCGCGCTGCCGACCGAGAAGGCAACGTGGCGCCCGCTCTCGCGCGTCGAGGGCCCGGGCTTGAGGTAGTTGCCCACGTAGTTCATCTTCATCGGCAGCTTGCCGTTGTACCCGGCCACGCCGCCCCAGTTGTATACGAGGTTGCTGCGGAAGTCCAGCAGGAAGCCCGGCATGCCCTCCAGGCCGCCCGGACGCGGGCTGCGGGCGTTGTGATGGGCGTAGATGTTGTGATGGAAGCTGATGCCGCCCTCACCGTTGTAGCTGATGAGCGAGCCCATGCCGTGCGGGCCTTTCTTGTGGTACGAGTCATGAAGGCTCTCGGAGATGATGCACCACTGCACCGTGACATCCTGGGAGCGAGTGACCGACAGCGTCTCGTCAATCGACCAACTCGCGGAGCAATGGTCAATGATCACGTCGTGGCACTCGTGCACATATAGCGAGTCCATCTCTTTCTTCATCGGGTCGCCGGGGCGACAGCGCAGATGCCGGACCACGACATCATGCGTGCCGATGATCGCGAGGGGGTAGTTCTTCAGGCAGATGCCCCCGCCAGGGGCGGTCTGCCCGGCGATGGTCATGTAGGGGTTGCTGACGCGCAGCCCGGACTCAAGCTCAATGAGCCCGCCGGTGCGGAAGACGACGATGCGCGGGCCCTCAGCCTCCACGGCCTCGCGCAGGCTCCCGGGCCCGGAATCGTTCAGGTTCGTCACCAGGAGGACTCGCCCGCCGCGGCCGCCCGGCGTGGTTGTGCCGAAGCCCTCGGCCCCGGGGAAGGCCGGCACATCGTCCGCCGCGCCTGCCACGCTGCCTGGTCCCAGGACGATCAGTGCCACCCCAAGGCCACCGGCCACCAGCGCAGTTCCCAGCTTCATGCTCTCTCACCCTCTCGCGCAGGCTCAAAGGCACCCACGAGCTTTCAGTCGGGCACGGGCAGGCGCACGGTGAAGGTCGTCCCCTCGCCTATGCGGCTGTCCACCTCCATCGTGCCCCCATGCTCCTCCTCAACAATGCGCCGGCACGAGAACAGGCCCAGCCCCGTCCCCTGCTCCTTCGTGCTGAAGAACGGCTCGAAGAGCCTGGCCTGGTGCTCCACGGATATCCCCGGCCCCGTGTCGCTCACGCTGATGGCCACCTCGTCGCCGTCCAGGACGGTTCTGATCCCCAGACGCTTGGGGTCTTCTTCCATCGCCTCCATCGCGTTGAGGAAGAGGTTGAGCAGCACGCGGTCAAGCTCGGTGGGCACGGCACTGACCTGGGGCAGGTCGTCGGCCAGGTCCATGTCCATCTGCACCCCTTCGTGCGCCAGTTCAGTCCTTATCAGCGACAGCGTGCTCTCGACCACCTCGTTGACATCGGCAGGCTCCGTGTACAGCTCTTCGGGCCTGGAGAAGGACATCAGGCGCTCGGCCAGGGCCGTGAGCCGCTGGAGTTGTCGGCGCATCGCCTCCTCGGCCTGGTCGTCAATCCTGCCGTTCTCGAGGGCCAAGTCCATCAGCGTGACCATGGGTGCGGCGATGTTCGCCATGTCGTGGGCGATGCCGGCGGAGAGAGTGCCGATGATGGAGAGCTTCTCCGAGCGCACCGCGTGCTCCTGGGCGTTCTTGAGGTCCTCGTAGGCGGCCTTCAGGTCCGTGTAGAGACCGGCGTTCTCGATGGCCACGGCGGCCTGTGAGGCGATGCTGTTGACCAGCTCCACGTCGCTGCGGTCGAACACGTGCGTGGCGGAGGTGGTGTCCAGGAAGATGACGCCCAGCACCTCCGCGCCCCTGACCAGCGGGGCGCAGATGGCCGACCGGATGCGCAGATCGCGGACCGACTCGACCTCCTGGAACCTCTCGTCGCTCATCGCATCGGAGGTCAGGCAGGCCACGCCCTCGGTCATCGCCTTGTCAACTATGCTGCGGCTGATGGCGACCTCGCCGTCGGCCTCCGCCAGGGGCCAGACGGCGCGCGGCTCAAGCTCGCCGGTCTCGGCATTGCGCAGGAGCAGAAAGCCGCGCTCGGCGGGCACCACGCTCATCGTCGCCCGCAGCAGTTCGTTCAGCAGCACCGGGAGGTCGAGAGTGCCGCCCAACGAAGCGCCCACATCCCGCAGCACTCTGAGCCGCTCGGCCAGCTCCTCGACGCTCTTGGGCTCCTCTGCCTCAGCGTCAGCCTGCACCGAGTACACAACGCCCTCGGGCTCGATGTCGGAGGCCTCACCCTCCACCAGCACCACGGCGTCGGCAGCGAGCGCCTCAAGCGGCTCTTCCACCATCTCCAGCCAGGTGCGGCCCACGCGGAACTGGTCGCCCGGCTCCACCGGCGTCGGAGCGTGCAGGCGACGCCGGCCCAGGAAGGTCCCGTTGGTGCTGTCGGTGTCCTCCAGCAGCCAGGTCCCATCCAGCTCTCGCGTGAGCTGGGCGTGGAACCGGGAGAGGCGCAGGTCGAGCGGGAGAGGCACATCGTTCTCGGCCCGCCGGCCCAGGGTGATCACGTCTCCCTCCAGCTCGAACTCGTGGCCCTCCATCTCGCCCGTCAGCACGCGCAGCTTCATAACGCACTACCACCTCCGTATTCGGACCTCGGACATCGGACTAACGGCAAACGGCGTAGGCCGGACGGTGGTCCGGCCTCTCCTGACGGCCACGGCAACGGCAACGTTGTACCAATGCCCATTTCATCCCCCATAGCCTTGGCGAAGGAGGATGCCTATTGCCCATTGCCCGCCGTTTCGAAGAACTCCTCCAGGCCTGCCAGGAGCGCTTTCGCCGCCATCTCCAGGAACTGCTCGCTCCGAAGCTTCTGCTCCTCCTGCGGGTTGCTGACGAAGGCGCACTCGACCAGCACCCGGGGCACATCGCTGTGGCGCAGCACGTAGAACGGCCGCCAGGACACGAACCGGTTGCGCGTCCCAAGCGCCGCGCACAGATGGTTCTGCAGGATGCGCGCGGGCAGGATGCTCATCGGCGTCCAGTAGTAGGTCTCGGTGCCGAAGGCGCGCCTGGGATCGCCGCTGCCCACGGCGTTGTTATGAATGCTCAGGAAGAAGTCCGCGTCGAAGCGCTCACTCGCGGCCAGCCGCGCCTCCAGTTCCCCGCGCTTGCCGATGCCCGGGGTCGCGATTGACCTGTCCGTCTCCCGCAGCACTTCAACTCGCGCTCCGCGCTCGACCAGCATCTTGGAGAGCTTGAGCGCGATGGTCAGGTTGGGGTCTTTCTCCTTCAGGCCGGTGGGGCCTACCGCGCCGGGGTCCCGCCCGCCGTGGCCCGGGTCGAGCACGATGAACTTGCCCCCGACGCTGCTTCCCTCATAGGGGCTGCGAATCAGTAACAGCATGTGGCCGGTATCGGTGAAGCTCGCGCGCCAGCCCCGCTGCTGCGCGAAGACCAGGCGGAAGGTGATCTCGGCCCAGTCGTCGGCGACCTGGCGCGCCACCACCGCCCACGTGCAGCGATCGGAGGGGAACTGTCGCACGCCGTAGCGCGCCAGCGAGGCGCCGAAGAGGTCGAGCTTCAGCTCCGGTGGATCGAGGCTCTGCCGCACCCTGAAGGGCACGGGGGCCGAGAGGTAGATCGTCGCCTGGGTGCCTCCCTCGACGCCCTTGGTGAACAGGTCGGTGACGCGGCTGACGGGCCTGGGGACGTCCCGCGGCAGCGCCTCCACCTGCTCCTCGCTCACCCAGCTCTCCAGCAGCTTGCTCAGTCGCACCCGGTACCAGGCACCCTGCTTGGTGATCGCCCACAGCTTGATGCCCTCGGGCAGGACCGTCACACGGTTGTAGCTCTTGCTGGGCCCGGTGCGGATGTCGGTGCGATTGCTGGTGGTTTTGAGCGCGCGCGAGGCCTGCGCGGCCTCGTGAGCGAGCGTGAGCATCAACACTATCGCCCCCAGAACTGCCACGGCGCGGCTGCGCGCAAGCCGAGGCAAGTACGGCGTTGACGAGCCCCTGCGGTGGGTGTATACTGAATATGGCGACATAATAGCAACTTCAACTTCCCGAGGTGGTTGCCATGTTAGAGAACCCTCGCGTAGGTCGGGCTTCCAGCCCGACACGAAAACGCTCGCGTAGCATCGGCGGGCTGGAAGCCCGCCCTACGCGTTTCAGGCGCGGCAGGCGAGGCTTCACCATGGTCGAGGTCCTGGCGGTCACGGGCATTCTCACCGGTCTGGGTGGCGGCGCGTTCATCAACGTCACACAGATGGCGCACCGAACCGCCTGCCAGCAGCACCTCAGGCAGATAGGGCTGGCGATACAGATGCGCACCATGGCCGGCGAGCCGCTGCCCCGAGCCTGGTTCTATCCGCCGGACCCGCCCCACAAGAACCGCGAGAGGTTCAACCTGGCCAATATCCTGGCCGCCGACGGCGTGCCCAGGACGATGTTCATCTGCCCCTCGGCGCCCGAGCAGATCCAGAAGCGCGGGATCTGCTACGTCTACAACGACGCCCTTGGTGGCAAGTACGTGGATAACATCCCCAACCCCTCGCGCACCTGGCTGCTGATGGACATCAACGTGGTCAGCGACCAGGTCCCTCCGGCGCACAATGGCGGCTGCAATGTACTATTCGTGGACGGCAGCGTCAAGTGGTATCCGGCCAGCCAACTGCCGAAGTTCCGCTTGCCGGAGGACCAAGGTGATGAGTGATCTGCCCTCGCCCTGCGCGAGACCGGCGCAACTTCAAACCGGATCAGTGGTGGGGCACCGGTGGTCCTTCCATGCCGTAGGCACAGCGTGAGCTTGGGCGGGGGATGAGCCCCTCAGCATCACCCGATAAGCACGCGCCGGACCAACCAGAGCCGAGGGCGCGGGGGTGACGAGTTGCAGCCAAGCAAGGTGGTGTGGGCTACGGCGGTGGCGTCGGCGGCCGTTCTGGCCCTCCTGGCGCTGAGCACGCCTTTGACGGAGACTGCGGGGCGGACGCTGCTCGCCGCAACCTGGTTGGGACTGTCCTTGCTGCTCTTGGCGGCAGCAGCATGGGTCTTGCTGGGTCTGTGGCGGCAGGCCGAGGCAGCGGAACCGCGCTCGGCTTCCTCCACTTGGAAAAGGCTGACCACGCTGGCCTGCCTCGCCTTCGCGCTCTATATCGCGTCCTCCGTGTCCAACCCGCTTGGCTTCGCGTATCTGGCTCGACTGACCTTGAGTCTCGGAAGCAATAGCTACTTCCAGACTGCTGGCGCCACAGGAAGCCTATGGGAGCTCCTCCGCGGCTACGAGACCAAGATGCCTGCGTTCGTCTCCCACGCGCAAACCCAGGGAGCCGGGCCGGTTGTCCTGTACGGTCTGCTGCGCCGCTGCTTCGCCGCTCTGCCCACCACCGCCCCTGCGGCTGAAGCGCTGTTTGCGCTCCACCCCGGGTCGACTCCAGACGCTCTGGCTGAGCGATTCTCGAAGTCGTTGCGATACAGCATCTCAGCCGATGACGTGTCAGTGGCGCTTCTTTGCAGCATGTCCGTGGCCTTCCTCGGTGCACTCGGACTGATACCCGCGTACTTCCTCGGTGCTGCGCTGGGGGGCAGGCCCGTGGGCACACTCGCCGCTGGATTCTACTACCTGACGCCGGGGATGACCCTGTACACGGGCTTTGTAGATCAGGTATACCCGGCTCTGACGGCGCTCATCCTGCTCTGCTGGCTCCGGGCACTTCCCGCACAGCAGAGCAACGACGGGCGGACAAGATGGGTGTGGGCCCTTTGCGCTGGCCTGCTGCTGGTGGTCGCCATATTCCTTTCTTTGGGCCTGCTCGCGTTCTGGGCGCTGGTTGTGCTCGTCGCAGTCACTGCAGCCTTCCTCGTGGGCCGCAGTGATCAGCGTCGCCTGGGCCTGGCGCAATTCTGGCAGCCGCTGGCGCTTGTGATCGCAGTGCCCCTCATCGCATTTGCCATCTTGCGGGTGTCAGCCGGCTATGATCTGTTGGCAGTCTGCCGCACTTCAGATGCCCTGCGTATGTACGGATACGAGGTGCTGTGGGGCTGTCCCTATTGGCACTACGTGTGGGCCAACTGGGTCGAAGCTGGCATGGTGCTCGGGCCGCCTCTACTCGTCGCGCTGGTGTGGGGTGTTTATGTAATTGCTCGTCGGTGGAGGGAATTCCCACACGCTGCGGGTATTGTGATCGCGCTGCTCGTCGTGCTCGCGGCCATGGATGTGAGTGGCAAGATCAGAGGCGAGACCTCGCGAATGTGGCTCTTCTTGATGCCGGTGGGAGCTGCGATTGCGGGATTCGTGGAGCGCGCAGGCGAGCGGCGACCAGATAGAGCTCTGGTCGGCCTTGCCGTGATCGGCGCGTTGTACCTGCTCCTGATACGCATGTTCTTCCTGATGTGGTACTAGCCTCGCCCGCACCTGGCTGCTGATGGACATCAACGTGGTCAGCGACCAGGTCCCTCCGGCGCACAATGGCGGCTGCAATGTACTATTCGTGGACGGCAGCGTCAAGTGGTATCCGGCCAGCCAACTGCCGAAGTTCCCCCTGCCGGAAGAGGAGTAGCAGCAGCGCTGGGAATCACCTGCTGAAGAGGCGGCTCCGCTTGATCCCCAAGCGGTGCAGGACATACTTGAGCATCGCGTTCAGGGTCCCGAAGCCGTACTTCACGCTCGTCCCGAAGCCCACGGAGGATGCCTCCTTAAAGTAGCGCGTGCGCGCGGGCACTTCGTGGATCTTGAAGCCGAAGGCCGTGGCCTGCGCCAGGATCTCAGTGTCGAATACGAAGCCGTTGTCATTCCGCAGGAAGGGCACTGTCTCCAGGAACTCGCGGCTGTAGGCTCGGTAGCCCGAGTGGTACTCGGAGAGGCCCTGGCGAAGCACTAGATTCTCGCAAGCGGTGAGGAACCTGTTTGCGATTATCTTCCACCAGGGCATATGTGCAGCTCTAGCCCCGCCCGGCGCTAACATACGTGACCCGATCACGACGTGCGCCTGGCCCCTGCGGATGGGCCCGGCCATCTCGGGTAGAATCTCAGGGTCGTACTGGCCGTCGGGATGGAGCATTATGACGATGTCGGCCCCGAGGCGCAGGGCCTCCATGTAGCAAGTCTTCTGGTTGCCCCCGTATCCCACGTTGTGCGGATGTACGATCACGCGAAGCCCGAGCTGCTCTGCCACTGCAGGCGTAGTATCAATGCTGGCGTCGTCAACCAGGATGATCTCGTCGGCAAAGCCGGGGGGGATGCGCTCGTAGGTAGCGCCGAGGGTGGCCGCCGCGTTGTACGCGGGCATCACCACTGCTATCTTCGTGGGCGGCTCTTCGGACCGTTGCAATGGGTTTCCTCAGACAACCCGGTGATGTCTCCAGGTCGAAACGCCGGTACTGTACCATCGCGCAGGGGGCGCGTCAAGGCCGGAGATGGTGAGGGCAGCATCCAGATCCAGGTGCATAGGCGGGGGAGGGGGTCGCATTCCCCCTATCCCATCCCGCCGTGGCGGGATTGCGCTCCGCACGCAGGGCAAGCCCTGCGCTGGGGTAGGAGAGGGCATCAGGTCGTCCCAACCGCGTACACCTGAATCTGGATGCTGCCGATGGTGAGCCACGCCCGGGGCTGCTGGCAGCCGCGGAGGGCAGGTTGTCACAGGCCGGAGGAAGAAACGACGCGCCGCGGGACAACTACGCCGGGAGGAAAGCTGGCATATGAACTGGGCGCGCCTCGGCTGGACCATTCTCCCTATTGTCTACGGGATCATCGCCTTCACTCTCTCGGTGGTGCAGCCACTGGGTGCAGTGCCTGACGAGGTGGCGCACGTACGGTACATACGCTTCCTCGCCGAGGAGAGGAGGCTGCCCCTGTATGTGCCGCGCGGTGGGGGCGAGGCCGGTCACCAGGCCCAGCAGCCGCCGCTCTATTACACGGTGATGGCGCTCGTCTATTGCGCTGCCGCAGGCCTGCAGGAGCGCTGGCGATGGCAAATACTGCGCTGGGCGACGATTCTGCTGGTCGGGTACCCCCTGTTGGCGGTGTCCGCGCTGATGATGCGGCGGTTGTGGCCACGCGATCCCACCCTGGCGCTGGCGAGCACCGCTACCTTGATGCTTATGCCGTTGACGATTCTGTACACTGGTCACGTCAACCCCGACGGGCTGGCGCTCCTCCTGGTCACAGCGGCCGTATTCCTATCCATCGAGACGGCAGTTGGTAAGCCGGCATGGGGACGGGCAGCGGTACTGGGGGCGGTGTTGGGTGGAGCGTGTCTGACAAAGATGTCCGCGTTTGCCGCGCTCCTGTTGGCGGGTTACGGCTACCTGGTCGCCGCGCGCAGAATGGGGGCTCGGGCCTGGGCCGCCCCCGTCGCCCTCACTGCGGGAGGCTGCGTCGCCGTCGCCGCGTGGTGGTATGCGCGCAATCTGTGGTTCTACGGCACACCGTTCATTCACACTACCCCCCTGCCCGGCTCGGCCCTGGAAAACGCGCTGCGTCCGGGGGGTAGCTTCAGCTTCTATGCCTGGCTGGGCATCCGGGAGACCTACCTGAGCACATGGGCGCAGCGAGGGTGGTTTCCGGCGGGTATTGCCGAGTGGGTGCTCTACGGCGTTATCGTGGCTTACACGCTGGGAGCTGTCGGCGGCTGGCTGCGGCGTCCAGCGCCGAGCGCAGACGAAGCATCGGGGGCGGACTCACGGCAAGAGGTCGCCGCGCGAATGCTGGCACTGCTGCTGGGTGCGATTGTCGTCGCGCAACAGAGCGCGTACTGGTTCGCGGACGTGGGCTGGAATGCCGGCGGCCGCTACGTGATGGTGGCAATGAGTTCAGTGGCCTTCCTCGGGGTAGCGGGCCTTTGCCGACTCCTGCCGCGCAGGGCGCTGTGCGTTGCTCTCAGCCTGTGGCTCATCTCGCTGGTGGCAATGAATCTGCTGTCAGCCTGGAACATAGTCACCGTGCTCAATCCAAGGTACTTCCCTGGCTGGCAGATCTTCCACTTGCCACCCGGGTAGGGGGAGGCAGGGCGCAGAAGGCCCCTGCCACGCTAGCCAAGTGGCTCGTCCATGCTCCCCGAGCGGAAGCCCTCCAGGTCAAGCGTCACGTACGTGAAGCCGAGCGACTTGAGATGGGCCACGACCTGCCTGCGCAACGGCTGCGCCGCCAGGATCGTCGCCTGCTCGGCGGACACCTCGATGCGTGCCAGCTCCCCGTGATGCCGCACGCGATACTGCTCGAAGCCCAGCTCCCGCAGCAGCCTCTCGGCCTCCGCGACCTGGCGCAGCTTCTCCTCGGTCAGCTCTTGCCCGTAGGGAATGCGTGTGGCCAGGCAGGCCATGGTCGGGTGGTCCCAGGTCGGCAGCCCGCGCCGCCGTGAGAGCTCCCTGATCTCTGCTTTGCGCAGGCCGGCCTCCTGGAGCGGCGCGCGCACCTGCCCGGAGAACTCTCGCGCCGCCCGTGCGCCCGGCCGATACGCCTCCACGTCGTCCACCTGATCCCCGTGCGCCACGCAGGCCAGGCCCTCGGCGTCGGCGATCCTGACAAGCTCCTCGAGCAGCTCGCGCTTGCAGTGATAGCACCGGTCGGGAGGGTTGGCGCGGACCTGCGGGTTGTCGAGTTGTGTCCCCTTGATGACGGTGTGTCGCGCGCCGATGCGTTCGGCCATCTCCTGCGCCAGCTCGAACTCATGCGACGGATACAGCGGCCCGCGCGCGGTCACAGCCACCGCCCGCTCGCCGAGCGCCTCCGCCGCAACGTCCAGCAGCAGTGTGCTGTCCACCCCGCCCGAGTACGCCACCAGCACGCTGCCCATCTCCGCCAGGATGGCCCTCAGCTTCTCCAGCTTCGCGTCCGGGTGGTCCATGCCGCACCTCACCTCACTGCGCCGACCTCCTTCGCGGCCCGCAGTGAGACCTCCTGCAAGCCGAAGGGCCGCCGCAGGGCATCGCACAGCGACCACCGAAAGCACGCGCGGGGACGGCAGTCGGCGGCAGCTATGCCGAGCGCAAGAGGGTTTGTGCCCCGGGCGGGGAATCGTAGCAGCAAGGCACCGGTCTTGTGCCGGTTCTTCGATCAGTACAGCTCTGAGCAGATAAAGGAGATAGCACCATGGAGAAGCTGAGCGTCGCCATGATAGGCGCCGGAGGCCGCGGGATGAGCCACGCCAACGCGATGACCGCGGCACCGAACATCGAGTTCGTCGCCGTCTGCGACATCGTGGAGGAGGCCGGCAAAGCCCGAGCCGAGCAGTTCGGGGTGGACTACGTGCCGAACACGAAGGAACTCTACGCGCGCGATGACGTCCAGGCGGTGGGCATCTGCGTGCAGACGCCCCAGCACTACGAGCTGGCGACGGAGGCCATCGAGGCGGGCCGCCACCTGCTCACCGAGAAGCCGATGGCCGCCTCCATCGCCCAGGCCAGGGAGATGAGGGATGCCGCGAAGGAGAAGGGCCTGCGCACAGCGATCTCGTACCAGCTTCGTATGAGCCCGGTGTCCCGCAAGCTGAAGGAGATCTCCGACAAGATCAATCCGCTTCAGGTGCTCTATGCACGCCAGCGGGCGATGATGAACGAGAAGTACCTCAGCCCCGAGCCCTTCGACGGGATCATGGACTTCATCAGCCACGACATAGACATCGTCCCCTACCTGGCGGGGAAGAAGCCGACCGCCGTCTTCACTACTATGCGGCGGGATACGTGGTCGCAGACCGGCGCAATTGACGTGATCGGGGTGCAAGTGGAGATGGGCGCAGGCGAGGATAAGGCGCTCGGCTACATCTCCTCCTCCATGGGCGGCGGTGGCGTCCCCCAGCGCCTGGACGTGGTCGGAGAGAACGGCATTGCTGTGGCCGCGGGCAACACAATCACCTTCAGCACCGATCCCAACCCGGCCACCAAGGATGAATCCCGCGACGTCTTCTCCATCAAGTTCGAGGGCGAGGGGCGCGATTTCACCCGCGACCTCTACCAGCGCTGGGCCGCCTGCGTGCTCGACCCCGACCTCGACCTGGCCCCCGCTGCCAGCTACGAGGACGGATACAACGCCCTGCTGCTCTCGCTCGCCATCGTCGAGTCGGGGGAGACCGGAGAGAAGGTGGACCTGGCGGAGTTCGCGGCGGCGAACGAGTAGCGCTGCCAGCACCAACCGCGAGAACCCGTAGCGGGCAGCGCCTCCCGTCGCGCGAGGCAGGATGCGGCGCTGCCCGCGGCCGCTCCTGCGCTACTGCGCCGGGGTTACGCTGAGGTCGTCGAAGCGCACCCAGAACTCGCCCTCGGTCTCGGTGTTGAGCACACCGGTGTCACCGTTGGTCTCCAGGCGCACCGTCGCCATCTTCGCATCGCCGGGCGCGGTGACCGTGGCAGCCAGCTCCTGCCAGTCGAAGGTGCCGCCGGCGTGCTCGGTGTCGTCCTTGATTTTCTCCTCGCTCGCGATGCCCGGCAGGCCCTTCCACCAGTGGACACGGGCGTAGACCATGTCCTCCGCCGCACCCTCAGCCTTCGCCCAGACGGACAGCCGGTAGCTCTTGCCCGGCTCGACCTCAAAGGCCGGACTGCGAGCGAAGCCTCGCGCGTCCTTGCCGTTCTTGATCAGGTACGAGTTGCTGCCGCCGTGCACATCCTCGGTGCAGATGCTGGCCTCGCTCGGCGCGACGATGACGTCGAAGAGCCAGCCCTCGTCGCCCTTCTCGAAGTCGCCGTTGGGAACGATGTTCCCCTCCTGAGCGATCACAGCCATCCCCGCAACCAGCGCGGCAACGCCTAAGAT
>CBFDBV010000071.1:0-14251 GCA_965603135.1 uncultured bacterium | reverse complement strand
CAGCCGTAGAGCGCGTCGGGCCGGGCGTCTTCGGGCAGCTCCCGCAGCGCCTGCACAGTTCGCAGGGCGACGGCCACGTGGGTGTCATGTTTGTCGGCGAAGTTGTGCGTGTAGATGCAGCTCGGCCGCGTCGCCTCGATCAGGTCCTTGATGTCGGCGACGGGGTCCAGCTTCTCCGGGTCCTTGACGTCGGAGCTGGGGTAGTTCATCAGCACCACGGCGGAGTACTCGCCGAGCACGCCCGCTTTCTTAGCCTCTTGCCGCCTGACGACTTGCATCTCCTCGTCTGTGTAGTCGGCGTAAATGTCATCTCGCGCGCTGCCCGAGCCGTTGGTCACGGTGGTGCCGCAGAACCAGCTCTGGTCGTTACCGAAGCACGCCAGGATGCCGTCGTAGGCCATTATTTCCACGTCATCCGGGTGGGCCCCGATGCCCAGGTGGGTGGTTCTCTTGAGCGCCTCGTCTTCCGCCGCACCATCCGGCACGAATATCTCCGAACCTTCCATCCGTAGCTTCATCTCTGCCCCTCCCTGGTCCTCATTGCTTGCGCGCTTCTGTCCGACCTCTTGCGGCAATGCGCAATGCACATGCTGCTGTCCGACCGTTAGATTACAGCAGAGGCCACCGCGACTCCTCCGTGCAGCCCCATCGCACCTCGCGCGGGGGCTTATCGAACGCCCTTGCCCGACACCCAGAAGTGAAGTGCCTCGTACAGCCGCTCGTCCGGCGCCAGTGACAGGGTCTCCGCGAGGGCACGGTAGGCCCTGGCCTTCGGCGGCCGCTCGTCACCCGGGTCATCGTCCGGCAGGCTGCGCACTATCGCCACCGCCCACTCCGGGTCCACCACCGCCGCCGCGACGACGATCGCATTCAGCCGTTTCCTCACATCTTCGAAATCCGACGCTATCCTCGCGACCTGCGGCTCCAGCAGATGCCGCGCCGCCTCGGTACCAACCCACGCGATAGATAGGGCGATCTCCTCCGTTTCGTCTCGCCTGCCGTAGCCGGGCCCGAAGGGCGTGGAAGGGGCAGGCCGCAGCCACATGGCCTGCATGACCAGCCCGGCCGTGTCCGGGTATCCGATCTGGGCGGCAACGTGCGCGATCTGCCCCGCTACGGTCGCCGGCCAGCGATTAGACACCGCGTGTGCCTCGTCCCTGAGCGCCTTCATCGCCTCGTCTATCAGGTCGAAGGCGCGCGCCTCATCGTCGTCAGCAAAGCGCAGCGCCAGCACACCGACCGCGTAGGCACGCTCCCGGCCCTCCTTGACGCCCCGTGCGAACTCCAGGGCCCGCTCGCGGTCCTTGGCGGCCATCTCGTAGGCCACCTGCGCGTTGCCACCGAAGCGGTTTATGCGCCGGGTCATCTTCTCCAGAACCTCTTCCGCCTTCTCCGGGTCGCGCGACGCGAGCAGGATCACTATGTCCGTCATCGCGCTGTCGTCGTAGCTGGAGGCCATGCCCTCGGTTGGGAATCCTTCCAGCAGCGAGAGCGCGGCGTCCAGGTCCACCAGGCACATCGCTTTCGCGACTTCCCCCCGCGTGTGGCAGTCCTCCCACTCCTCGACCCCCAGCTCCTGTGCCAGCGCGAAGGCCTCGTTCACCACCTCCCTGCCCTCGGGTCGGCCAAGCTCCAGCAGGCCGCGCCCGGCCTTGGCCAGGCTTAGCACGCCCCAGCCCTCCGTTCCCATGGCGCGAGCGGCGCTGGCCGCCAGGCTGAAGGCCTCCCCCGCCAACTCCGCGTTCCTCGACATCAACTTGCGCCCGAACTCGTTGAGCTGGTACGTGCGCGTGTAGGGCTGCTCTGCATTCCAGAGCCGGTCAATCGCCGCGTCGGGGTCCGATTCCAGCAGGCCGTCCGCGAGGCCGCCCAGCACTGTGTTCTCACGCTCCGCGCCCTCCTGGTGCCATATCTCCGTAGCCAGGATCGGATTCACTCGGGCGAGCGACGCGATCAGGCTGTCACGCGTGTACGCATCAGTGCCCCGCGTCAGCTCGATGCCCTCCAGGGCGATCTCCTCGACCAGCTCCTTCTCCCGCTCCCTGTCCAGGACGGGAGCATGCGCCCGGGCCTCCGGCCTGGGCCCGTCGGCAGGCCACAGGACGATCCTCAGGTCGTCGGCTCCGGCCTCAGCCCTCACTCCCCCGAAGCGATAGCCCTTCGCCTGTGCGAAGGCGTAGGCATAGCCCTCGAACAAACCGGCCAGCTCGAAGTGCCCCTGATCGTCGGTGGGTGTGGACACCCGCTGCGGCCCATCGCCGGCGTTGGAGACCAGGGCTTTCGCGAGCGGCCGCCCGGCCGTGTCCACGACCACTCCCGCCAGCGATCCCCACGCGCCGCTGAGCACGATGTCCCCCAGTTCATGCACCTCCCCGCGCACTGCCAGCCACCTCTCGGTCTCCACAGGGCTGTGTCCCGTGGCGCTGATGCTCACGGAGTACTCACCGTCCGGCGCGAGCACCTGTGACTCGAATTGCCCCTCGTTGTCTGTCTTCAACTCCCCTACGCGGCTGCTATCCGTGTACCGGTGGCCCTCATGCTCTCGTTGTTGGTGGATCATGAGCCCGATCTGGGCGTGCGTTACCGTCTGACCCCGGTCGTCAACGATGCGGCCGCGCACTCGGCTGGCGGCCCGCTCCGAGACCACCAGCCGGAGCGGCGCATCCGCATCGCCTGGCGCCACGCGCGCCGGGTTCGAGGTGATGGTGCTCTCCGTTGCCGCGTGGATGACTACGGTCTTCTCAGGGTCCAGCCCCGTCAGTTCAAACTGTCCCTGCGCGTCGGTGGTCACCTGCTGGTCGCGCTGCCACGGCCTAGCGTCTGCATCCCAGACCCGCGCCCCGGCCACCAGCTCGCCCTCATCGTCTACGACAACACCCCGGACTCTCAACGCGCGTCGCAGTTCCAAGTCCTTTAGCGTGATCTCCTCAGCCGCAGTGACCATAATGCTCTGTCCCCGCCCGTAGCCCTCCGAGTCGCGGAAGTACCCCTCTGGGGTGCCAACGCTCACCCACGCCCTGCCCGCAAGCACGTATATGAGGTAGGCGCCGCTCTCGTCGGTCTCGGCGCTGATCTGGTGCCTCGCATCCTCCACGCGCGCCCACACGGTCGTGCCAGCAATCGGCTCACCGGTGTCGGCGTCCATGACGCGCCCCTTGACCGGCCAGGCCCGCGCCAGCTCCATCTCGAAGTCCTCCACGCGCGCTCCGGGCGCGAGTTCTATCGTCTGCGTCCCCGTTATCTGCCACTTCTGGCTTGCCTCCGGCCGAGTTGAGACCTCGTACTTGCCGGGGGGCAGTCCCTCCACCTGGAAGCGGCCCTCATCATCGCTGGCGGTCGTCTCGCGGAGATAATAGCCCCTCATCGCCCCCGGGCTCGCCTCTGGCGGGAAGCGGCCGCTCAGGTACATGGCGATGCCGGCCGCCTCCGCCGGCTCCGGGCACGCCAGCCTGCCGCCCAGCGACGCCGCCTTGCCGAGCCGCACCTCCAGCGGGACCTCCGTCTGGCTGCTGGCCGACAGCGGGCGGTACCCTGGCACTTCGATCTCTGCCGTCATGTGGGTCTCAGGCGGAGCCAGGTCGAAGCTCAGGCTGCCGTCGTCGGCGGGCGCACAACTCACTAGGGCCTCCATTTCGGGGGGTACGTGGAACCAGTCGCGCATCCGCTTTCCCGTCGGCGTCGGCTCCATGCGACTCATACTGCTGACCTTCACTCGCACCCCGGGGATGGGATTGCCCTCAAGGTCCAGGATGGAGCCGCGGATCGGCTCGGCATGCTCGAGTGCGATGTCCAGGGGCTTGCCGGGCTGCTCGGCCCCACGCCAGCCCAGCGCCAGGCCCTCCTTGTAGGCCACAGCCATCGGAGCGCGCCAGTTCGACCGCCCCCCGGCCCACTCGATGCCCGCGAAGCCGAAGCGGCCCTCAGCGTCAGTCCGGCCGCTCGCCACGACCGAGGGCATCATCCGCATGGTGGCCCGGTCGTACTCGTGCACCAGCACCCACACCTGCGCATCAGGCACCGGCTGGCCGTCACCGTCCACGACCGTGCCGCTGACCGTCACCGCAGCCGTGCAGGCGCTGCCCGTCAGCATGAGAAGCGTAGCGAGGAACACGACCCCGTTTCGCACCATTGCCGTCTCCCCCTTTGCCCATTGCCCATTGCCCGCCGTTACTCAATCACCGGCAGGCTGGCCGCCGCGATGGCCTGTCCGACGCGTCGGAGCCTCTCGTCCGGCAAGTGCAGTTCCATCTTCGCCGCCAGCTCGGGGAACTCGCCGTCGAGAATCTCCTGCGCCTTCCCCAGCATCGTCGGCCCGCCCTCGCCCGAGGTGCAGCGCCCCAGCACCAGCATATGCTCGAAGTCGTAGAAGTCCGCGTAGTGCGCGATCGCGTAGCCCAGGTAGACGCCCATGGTCTCGAAGATGCTATGCGCGCGCTCGTCGCCGTCCTCGTGCATCGCCTGCACGTCCTCGAGCTGCTCGGGCAGGTCCTTGTCCGGGTCGAGCTCGATCCCTGCCACCGGCGCCAGCCGCCCGACCGCCTGCTGCGAGAAGTACAGCGCGCCTGCCCCGATGTCCTCCGACCACTCATCCTGCGGCGCGCCCGGGTTGTAGTCCACCGGCGCGAACGCCAGCTCGTTCAGCCAGCCGGTGATATTCCCGTCCATCGTCACGTACCCGGCGGCCTCGGAAGAGCCCATCGCGATCCCCAGCACGCCGTTGTCCTCCAGGCTCATGGAGCCCGCCAGCGCGGTCACCTCGCCGTCGTTGGCGACCACGATCGGCACCCCCATCTCCTCGCCGATCCCGAGCATGATGTCCTTGATCTCCGCGTCGAACTTGTCCTCGGGGATGCCCCGGAACAGCGAGGCGATCAGCACCCGGGAGTTGATCCAGACTCCCGCCGCGCTCCCTCCGATGGCGTCCACGTGCGGCAGGTGCTCGGCTGCGCGGTTGATCGAGTGCACAATACCGTCGTAGTGGTACTTCGGGTCGCTCTGGTTTTTCGGGTCCCACGCGATCTCCTCTTCGAAGACCGACTCACCGTCAACGACGGCGCTGGTCTTACGGTCGCTGGCTCCCAGGTCGAAGCCTATGCGGTTGCCCTCCAGGTGCCGGCCCAGGGCCATGGTGGTGTCCTGTTCCTCGGGCACCTGATCGAGGGGCACGCTCTCGACGGTGAAGGTCTGCTCGTAGACCCCGCCCATGAAGTCATAGTCGAAGGCGCGGGCGCCGTCGGGCGAGTAGACCTCCTTGAGGTGGTCTGCGATCTGCTCGTGCCCACCGACGGTGACCTTCCAGCCGCCCCTTTGCCAGAGCAGGAACTTGACGAGCCGCTCGGCGTATTGCAGGTTAGCTCCTGCGCCGGGGGCACCGGGGGCGAAGGCCTGGGTCTCGAAGACGGTCACGGACCCATCACCACGCTCCAGGGCGAGCTTGAGCGGCACTCCCTGCCCGGATTCGTCCACGGCCGCCAGGAACGCCCGGTTTGCCAGCACTGGCGGGCGGAAGTCGGGGTCCAGCGGCGCGGCGGTTGTCGGCGCTACCAGCTCCATCTCACCGTTCATTGTCTTTCCCCCTCTGTCGGCGTCTTTCGCACGTCCGCACACACCTGCACCGCGCGGTTACGCCGCCGGCTCAGGCTCCCTCTCAACCGCTCGTCTCTTGGGAGAGGATTCTCCACGCCGCCGCCGGTTTCCTTCTCTCTGACAGATTCGCCCGCTGACCCATAGTCGGGCGCACTCAGATCCCCACCACCCGCGCCGCGCGGGAGGTGTTGAAGCACGAGCGCATCGGGTCGCCCGCAAACCACTCCTCATCCACCCGCACGCCCGGCAAGTACTCCGCAATCAACTCCAGCGTCGGCCGCGGCACGAAGGTCCGCGGCCCGGCTATCAGCAGCGTCTCATGCTCGATGCCCTCCGCCGTCAGCGACGCCATCACCGCCCGCGCCACCTGCTCGCGGTCCACGTAGCCCCACAACTGCCCGATGAACCGCTCCGGCGTCGCGGCCAACTGCTCCGCCTGCTCATGATGCTGCTCCGACCACACCCAGCAGTAGCGCAAGCACACCGTCGCCAGCCCGTGCGAGCGCGTGAAGCAGCGACAGATCTCCTCGCCCAGCAGCTTGCTCAGCCCGTAGGCGTCTCGCGGGCGCAGCGGATGCTCCTCGTCGAGCGGCAGATACTCCGGCCTGATGCGCCCCTCGCCAAAGACGAAGCCGTAGGTCGAGTCGCTGCTGGCCATCACCACCCGCGAGAGACCCGCGTTCGCCGCCGCCTCCAGCACCCGGTGGGTGCCCATCACGTTCACGTTCATGATGCGGTCGGGCGAGTCGCTGCCCGCATGGGGGATCGCCGCCAGGTGCACTACCGCCTCACAGCCCTGCACCGCCCAGGACAGGTCCGTGGGCGACATGATGCTGCCGCGCAGGTAGCGACCATGCTGCCCGCCCGGCTCGCGCCGGTCGAAGACCACGACCTCGTGCTCTGCCGCAAGCTCCGCGCAGACCTTCTCGCCGACGTATCCCGAGCCGCCCGTCACCAGCACACGCATAGATGCACGCTCCTTTGCGAAGAGGCTCGGCCCACATCGGGCCTGTTGAGTTATGGCCGCACACCAGGGACAAACGAAAAGTCCCGTCCGGTTCGGACGGGAGCGTGCTGTCAGTCCGGAGCCCTGAGCTTAGGTCCGGCCCTTGGAGTGCTCTCGCACGATGTGCTGAATGCCGGCCTTCAACTCTTCGTTGGTGATGCGGCCGCCCAGGAACTCCGCTTGCAGAAGCTTGTTCATCTCCCCGAACAGCTCGCGCTTGGTCTTGCCCTCATCCAGCCAGGCATCTATCTGGGCGTAGAGAGCCCTGAGGCGCCTGTCCGGGATGGTCTGAGCATGCTCTCGTATCATCCCCAGAACGCGCCCCGGGGCCTGTGAGTTGACCGTGTCCGCCAGGTCCCCGCTGAGAAAGGAGAAGGTCTCGGTGTTCTGGTCGTAGGTGACGTTGATCTGGGTGGTTGAGCCGCCAGGGGTTTCGTAGACGATCGCGGCGTTGGTCACGATGCTGCCGTCGTCGCGGTTCTCGGAGATCTCGCTCCTGAGGTTGCCGTAGCGTATGCGTCGCTCCGCCGGATGCTGGCAGGATTCGAGCAGGGCGTTGAGTTCTCTCGCGAAAACATCGAACGGAGTATCGCCGTCGCTACTCACTTGCGCAACCTCCGCATTGCTGCAACTCGTGCGGGATTCTACCACGTTACTGCGTGCCAGGCGAGTCACACCGCGAAAAGGCGCCGCTGCGGGCTTGCGGCGCTCTGCCGCGCGTCCACCAACGAATCCGCCCTCCCCGCCACTCGCGGTTGTGCCACCACGCCCGCGCGCCCTCATTATACCCTACGGCAAAGTTCACAAACTCTTAAGTACTCGCACTCCGACGCACGCGTACACCAACGGGGCCACTTGGGCGATGGCCCTTGGAGGGGAAGACGTGTAGGCACCTGCACCCCGACCCCGGGACGCGCGGCCTGGGTGAGTGTCGTGAGCAGCCAGCTCGCCGAGGACGCCCTACTCCATCTCAAGGCTGAGCAGAGAGTCATCCGTGGCGCTGTCTATCGCTTCCGGCTTCAGCCACTTGACGTGGCCGTCAATAAAGGTGTAGTTGCAGCCATCGTTGTGGCGCTTGGCCCAGGCAGCGGTCGGCACCCACCCACGAGGGTTCAATCCATCGGTGTTACCTACCTCGTGCGTGCCGTCGCTCTCCATGAAGATGATCACGGAGGAGGCATCCCCGACCGACGCGAGAGCCTGGCCGAAGGGCGGTGTTGGGGCGCCGCTGACCCAGTGGGCCACGTTGATGGCATAGCCGCCGTTCTGGCCGTAGTCGTTGTACGAGCCATCGAACGCGCTGGTAAGCCGCTTGCTGGGGCAGACGAAGACGCCGACGTTCTTGACGTAGGGAAAGAGCATCCCGCGCCAGGTGGCGTCGCCAGCATCCTCAGCGCCGCTGCCGTTGTAGTCAAGGTCCTCGTAGACGATCAGCTCGTCGTAGTCCTGGGCGTACATAGCCGCGGCCAGCCCCAACTGCTTCATGTTGCTGCCGCAGTTCGCCTGGCGGGCCTTCTCCCTGGCCCTGGCGAAGACCGGGAAGAGGATGGCCGCCAGGATGGCGATGATTGCAATCACCACCAACAACTCGATGAGCGTAAATCCCTTGCGCATAGCCTCTCACTCCTATCAAGATCTATTGACGCATAACTGTATTATAGGATTCCCGACAGTATGGCTAAACTCCTGCTTGCCGAGCAATTTTTCTTGCGGACGTCCGGGCTGTGGGCGAGGCGCAGGCAAGCACAGAGTGGCGCTACCGGTCGCTGAGGGCGATGACCTGTCCGGTCTCGGCGCTGCGGAGGGCCGCGTCTATGATCGCCATCAACTGCCGCGTCTCGCTCAGGGGAATCGCCACCGGCTCGCCCTCGGTCAGGTGGGCGTGGATGCTCAGATAGAACGCGTCCCAGTCGCGCTCGAACTGCTTCGTCTCAAACTCCCGCTCCTCGTCGCCCTCGCCGACCTTGATGGTTCCGTTGAGATAGGCCCCGTCGCGGCCGACGATCAGCGTGCCGCCGAAGCCCAGTCGCGCCACCGTGGTCGTCTCCACCTGTGAGGTGACGCCGTTCTCGAAGCGGATGACCACCAGGCAGCAGTCGTCCACCTCGTCGCTCCACAGCCTTCCCCGCAGGTCGGCGTAGACATCGCGCACCGGCGGATGGCCGAGAAGCTGAAGCAGCGCGTCAATGTTGTGCGGGCCGAAGTCGTAAAGCAGGCCGCCGCCGTAGCGCTTCTCCGCGCGCCACTGGGGGCGGAACTCGGGCACGCCGTAGGTGCGCATTATCGCCGAGTAGCTCATCGAGACCTGCTTGGTGAAGAAGATCTCGCCCAACAGGCCGCTTCGCACGGTGTGCAGCGCGGAGAGGTGGTTCCCATCCCAGCGGCGATTCTGATAGGCGGAGAGCAGCTTGCCGCTCTGCTCGGCGGCCGCGATCATCTCGTCGCACTCGGCCAGATTCATACAGAAGGGCTTCTCGCAGACCACGTGCTTGCCCGCTCGCAGCGCCTGGATGACGTGATCGTGATGCATCGCCGAGGGCGTCGCGACGACCACGAGGTCAAGGTCGTCGCGGCCGAGCATCTCATCGTAGCTGTCGTAGCCGGTCAGGCCGAACTGCTGCTCGCAGAGCGCGCGCCGCTCGGCCGAGGGGTCGCAGCCAGCAACGAGGTCGAACTGCTCCAGGCGGCTGAGGGTCTCGCAGTGCCAGCCGGTGCCCATGCTGCCCAGGCCGACCACGCCGGCGGCGGTCTTCTCCATTGCCCTTGCTCCCTCTTGTCGTTGGCCGTTGTCGTTGCCGCTACTGTCGTCGCTGCTTGTCCCCCGTAGCCTTGGCGAAGGGGGATCGTAGCCGTCGTCGCTGCCGTTTGCCGTTCCCCTTTGCCATTTGCCCCTTGCCCGTCGTTAGGCCCTTTGCCCTCTACGAAACAAGCCTCCGGCGTGCTGCAAGAGCAAGCGCGGAGGCTGTCAGTGGCAATGCAAAGCACGCAACGCCGAGCGCGACCGGTGACGAGCGCAGCAGCGGACATAGATGCCCGCCGCCTCAGCGCACCCGGACCGAGAGACGGATGGCGGTGCGTTCGTTCCCGTCAATCTCGATGTCAATGAACGAGGGCCAGCAGACCAACTCAATGCCGCTGGGAGCCAGGAAGCCCCGAGCGATGGCCATCGCCTTGACCGCCTGATTGAGTGCCCCGGCACCGACGGTCTGCATCTCGGCCTCGTTGTGTTCGCGGATCGTCCCCGCTAGGGCGCCGGCCACCTTGTTCGGGTCCGAAGCCGAACCGACTCGCAGGATGTCCAAGGTGTGATGTCCCCCTTGCTGGAGCGCTGGTGCCAAGCTATCATCAGCTGTCGTTGAGATGCTTATGTAGCCGCCACAATGAGAGCAAGTGCGGTTTCGTGCGCCTTGGACATATTATACTACTAGGAAGCGCCAACTTATGCAAGAGAAATGACGAGATTCGCGGGAGGAGAACGGGAGCCGGCCCGGGGTTTGCGTCACGAGTGGGCCGGCATATCCCGGCAGATGCGCTCGATGCTGCGGGCCTGGCCGGTGTCGGAGTCGAGGTCCACCGCGACCGCGCACAGGGCTGCGGGGCCGGACTTGGGCGGCTTGAAGCGCGCGGGGAGCTGGGTGACGAAGCGCCTGAGCACCGGCTCGGGGTCCACGCCGATGATGGAGTCGGTGGCGCCGGTCATGCCCACGTCCGTGATGAACGCCGTCCCACGAGCCAGGATGCGCTCGTCGGCGGTCTGCACGTGCGTGTGAGTGCCGATCACCGCCGAGACGCGCCCGTCCACGTACCTGGCGAAGGCGCCCTTCTCGGAGGTCGCCTCGGCGTGAAAGTCAACGACGATCAGCGGCGTGCGCTCGCGCAGCCACTCGATCTCCTCGTCAGCCCGGCGGAAGGGACAGTCCAACTCGCGCATAAAGACCCGCCCGCACAGGCACAGCACGCCGACCTCCAGGCTCTCGCCGAACTGCGTGGGGAAGACGCCCGCGCCCACGCCCGGCGCCCCCTCGGGATAGTTGGCCGGCCGCAGGATGCGATGGTCTTTGCCGAGCAGCTCCAGGGCCTCGCGCTGGGTCCAGACGTGGTTGCCGGTGGTGATGCAGCCCGCACCGGCGGCGAGGATCTCCTGCGCCGTGTTGGAGGTTATGCCCGCACCGCCGGCCGCGTTCTCCCCGTTGACGATGACGAAATCGGCCTCATACTCGCTCACGAGCTGAGGAAGAAGGGCGCTGAGGGCATTACGGCCCAGACGCCCCATCACGTCGCCGACGTGGAGGATGATCATCAGACATCGGACCTCAGACATCGGACCTCAGACATCGGACTACGACAACGGCCCTTAGCTGTCGGTCCGGTGTCCGAGGTCCGGTGTCCGAGGTCGGTCGTTCGCCGTTACTGTGCGTATTCCACGGCCCGCGTCTCGCGGATCACGGTCACGCGTATCTGACCAGGATACTCCATCTCGCTCTGGATGCGCTCGGCCATCCCCTTGGCCAGGCGATGGGCCTCGAGGTCGTCCACGCGCTCGGGCTTGACAATGACCCGCACCTCGCGCCCGGCCTGGATAGCGTAGCACTTCTCCACGCCGCTGAAGCTCTTCGCGATCTGTTCGAGAGCCTCCAGGCGCTTGAGGTAGGTCTCGAGGGTCTCGCGGCGGGCCCCGGGACGAGCCGCTGAGATGGCGTCGGCCGCCTGCACCAGGAAGGCCTCGACGGACTCGAGGGGCACCTCCTCGTGATGGGCGGCGATGGCGTGCACGATGGCCTCGGGCTCCTGGCGGCTGCTGGCGAGATCGGCGCCAATGAGCGCGTGAGAGCCATCGCGCTCGTAGTCAACAGCCTTGCCGATGTCGTGCAGGAGGCCTGCGCGCCGGGCGATGGCCACGCGTGCCCCGGCCTCGCCGGCCATAGCGCCGGCCAGATGAGCCACCTCGATGGAGTGCTTGAGGACGTTCTGGCCGTAGCTGGTGCGGTAGTGCAGCTTCCCCAGCAGGCGCACAAGTTCGGGGTGCAGGCCGCTGACGCCGGTCTCGAAGGTGGCCCGCTCCCCGGCCTTCTTCATCTCCTCGTCTACATCCTTGCGGGCGCGCTCGACAGTCTCCTCGATGCGACCGGGATGGATGCGGCCGTCAACGATGAGGGTCTCCAGGGCATTGCGAGCCACCTCGCGGCGCACCGGATCGAAGCCTGAGAGAACCACCGCCTCGGGGGTGTCGTCAACGATGAGGTCAACTCCGGTGACCTGCTCAAAGCAGCGGATGTTGCGACCCTCGCGACCGATGATGCGGCCCTTCATATCGTCGCTGGGCAGGGCCACCACCGAGACGGTGGTCTCGGTGGTATGATCCACGGCGCAGCGCTGGATGGCCTGGGCGACGATCTCGGTGGCCTGGCGGCGGGCGTCCTCCTCGGCGTTGCCAATGATCTGCCGCACCATGGCGTTGGCGTCCTGCTGTATCTCCTCTTCCACGCTGCTGAGCAGGATCTGCCTGGCCTCGGCCTGCGTCATACCCGAGATGCGCTGGAGTTCCGCGTCCTGTTCCTCGAGCGTATCCTGGAGCTCCTCGCGCAGTTTCTCGAGTTCTGTCTCGTGCTCGCGGAGCTTGCTGCCCCGCTGGTCGAGCTCGGCGCCGGCCTGGGCGATGCGGTCCTCGCGCTTCTCCAGCCGGCGCTTGGCCTCGTCCACTTCCTCGCGCTGGCTCTTGAGTTCGGCTTCGATGCGGTCGCGGAGCTTGATGGCCTCCTCTTTGCCGGCCAGTTGCAGCTCCCTGCGCTCGGCCTCGAGCTTCTGCTCGGCGCTCTCGCGCAGGCGCACGGCTTCCGCGCGGTCTTCCTCTGTCTGCCGGTAGATGTTGCGCACCTTGACGCGATAGATGACCGCGGCGGCCACGATGGCCACTATCGCAACAGATGCGGATGCGATCACTGTATAAAGATCGGTAGGCGTCACTGCTTCAGTTCACCTCCGTGTGTTGTTCAGATGACCGGGATGACTACGGCTCAGCGTGCAACACCTCCTCGAGCGCAACAATGATGTCCTCGTGCGTGAAGCCGCGGCGGCTGAGATAGCTGAAGAGCCTGCGCCGCGTAGTGTCGGCGTCCAACTCCGGCAGCTCCGCCAGACGCTCGGTCGCTAGCTGCCTGGCCCACTCGCGCTCGTCCACCTCGCGGAGGCGTTCAGCGACCGCCGTCTCGGCCAGTTCGGGCTCGATCCCGTTCTTGACCAGCCTCGACACCAGCCCCAGTGAGCCGTACCTGGACCTGCGCAGCAGGTCGTCCATACGCTCACGAGCGTACTCGAGATCGTCAACATAGCCCGCGCGAGCAAGCTCGTCCAGGGTCGCTTCGATGGCCGCCGAGGAGAAGCCCTTGCGCCGCAGACGGTACATGAGGTCGGCCCGCGTGCGTGCGCGCCGCGCCAGCAGCCGCAGCGCCGCCGCCCTGGCCTTGGCATCCTCAGACTTCTGATCTCGGCCCTCGGACATGGGACTTCCGACCACCGACTTCCGACTACCGACTACGGCAACGGCAAGCGCTATTGCTCGTCAGCGGGCTCTGGCTCCCCGGCTTGCTCAGGCTCGTCTGCGTCAGGCTCGGGTGACGGCTGCTCAAGCGGCGGCAGACCGACTATCTCGCGGACCTTGTTCTCGATCTCCAGGGCCACGTCAGCGTTGGCCTCCAGGTACTCGACCGCGTTCTCGCGGCCCTGGCCGAGGCGCTCCTCGCCGTAGCTAAACCAACTCCCCGCCTTCTCCAGGACGCCGAGTTCAACCCCCTGGTCCAGCAGGCAGCCCTCGCGCGAGATGCCCTTGCCGAAGATGATGTCGAACTCGGAGTTGCGGAAGGGCGGGGCCACCTTGTTCTTGACCACGCGCACGCGCGTGCGACTGCCAATGATATCCGTTCCCGCCTTGATGCTCTCGCGGCGGCGCACCTCCAGGCGAACCGAGGACCAGAACTTGAGCGCGCGGCCGCCCGGCGTCGTCTCGGGATTGCCGAACATCACCCCAATCTTCTCGCGAATCTGGTTGATGAAGATCACTACCGTCCTGGCCTCGGCCACGGAGCCGGACAGCTTGCGCAGAGCCTTGCTCATCAGGCGCGCCTGGAGCCCCACCTGGGTGTCGCTCATTGACCCCTCCAGCTCCGCCGCGGGCACCAGCGCCGCGACCGAGTCAATCGCGATCGCGTCAATTGCGCCGGAGCGCACGAGAGTGTCAACTATCTCCAGGGCTTGCTCGGCGGTGTCGGGCTGGGAGATGAGCAGCTCATCGAGGTCGAGGCCGAGCTCCTGGGCGTAGTCGGGCGAGAAGGCGTGCTCGGCGTCAATGAAGGCGGCAGCGCCGCCCGCCCTCTGAGCCTCGGCGAGGCAGTGCAGGGCGAGCGTGCTCTTGCCGGAGCCCTCCTGGCCGTAGAGTTCGACGATGCGCCCGCGGGGAAGCCCCCCGACGCCCAGCGCGATGTCCAGCGTCAGCGCCCCGGTCGGGATGGCCTCCACGTCCAGGTGGGTGGCGCCTTTGCCCAGGCGCATCACCGAGCCCTCACCGAACTGCTTTTCCACCTGGGAGATCGCCCGCTCCAGGTTCTTCTCTTTCTCTTCGTTGCCAGCCATCGTGGTTGACCCCCTTGCGATTCCGACTACCGA
>CBFDBV010000070.1:0-14451 GCA_965603135.1 uncultured bacterium | reverse complement strand
GCAGCACGTGCTTACCGTAGCTGAACGCCTGCACGGCGTTGTCGCGGTGCGCGTGATCGGGTGAGGCGATCACCACGGCCTGCATATCCTCCCGCGAGAGGAACTCGTCGAGGTCGGCATAGTAGTCAATGCGGTCGCCGTACGCGGGCTTGAGCCTGTCGAGTGCTACTGGGTTCGGGTCGGCGACCGCGACCAATTCGGCCTGCTCATGCTGGTCGTAGTTGCGGGCGAAGTACCTCCCCCGCCCGCCCATGCCGATGACGCCGAGACGGACCTCTCTCATCTGACCAAGGAACCTCCGTTGTGAGAGCGCGCACGGCTAGTGCAGCTTCACCGCACTGACCGCGCCGGCGCGGCCCGCGATCAGCTCCGGCCTGCCGTCGCCGTTCACGTCCGCGACGGCGATGTGCTCGGCGGGGCCCCCTGTCGGCACCCGCCGCAGCAGCTCACCGTCGCCGCTCAGGAGCACGGGTGAATCGTGCCCGACGCTGACCACGACCTCCGGTGAGCCGTCGCCGTCCACATCGGCCACCACCATCTCCGTCGCCGCGCCGCCGACGTTGCGCCGCCACAGAAGCTCGCCCTCGGCATCCGCGCAGATGACGTAGTTGTTCCCGGAGCAGGCCAGCACCTCCAGCATCCCGTCGCCATTGAGGTCCGCGACCGCCACATCGCTCACCTTGCTGCCCAGGTTCAGGCTCCAGGCCCGCTCGCCGCCGTGCTCCTTGCAGTGCACCCCCCCGACCCGCGAGCCGATCACCATCTCCACCTTCCCGTTCCCATCCACGTCTCCGGCCGCGACCGACATCGGGATGCCGTGATAGCCCGCGCTGACCGCGTCAATCCGCTTACCCTGGTGGGTGAACAGGTTGGCGGCGTTGTACCTGGTGGCGATCAGCGCCTCCAAGTTCCCGTCGCCGGTCACATCGTGGAGCACGATGTCCAGCGGCGGGTGCGCCCAGTTGAGCGCCGACCACAGCAGTTCGCCTGCGTGGTCGAGAGCGTAGGCGAACCAGTTGGCAGAGCCGAACACGACCTCGCCCTTGCCGTCCTGGTTGATGTCGCCGGCCGCGATCACGTCAATGGTCCCGGTCATCGGCTCGCGCTCGGGCTGGAAAGGATCTGCCGGGCAGTCGGCGGTCCAGACGGTCTCGCCGTCGGCGTCGAAGACGTGGACCTTGTGATCGCTGCCGCCGACGATGACCTCCAGCCGCCCGTCGCCGTCGAGGTCACAGACATCGAGGCACTTGCCGTAGCCCTCGCCGATGGGGGCTCGCCAGAGGACCTCGCCGCTTCCGGCGAGCACGCGCACGTCGTCGCCGATGCAGGCGATGATCTCGTCCGCGCCATCGCCGGTGAGGTCAGCGGCGACGAGCGCATGGACGGGCTCGGGGTGCGCCTTGATGACTTCCTTGCGCTGGACGGGTCGCTCGAAGATGCGCATCTCGCGGATGGCCGTGCGCGACTGCGCGAAGCCGGTGATGAACAGCCGCAGGCGGGTCGTAGTGACCGGCTCGAAGGTGTGCACCCAGGTCGCGCCATCGTCAAGCTGCTCCAGCCGGTCATCAATCGAGACCCAGCCCTCGCCATCCCACCACTGCATGTCGTGCCCGTCCTCGGCCGGCACGTACTGCATGTCGTAGTGCCAGAACCAGGCCTGGGCGACGGTCTGCGGCTGGGCCCACTCGACGCCGAGGTCCTTGGGGAGGTTGGTGGTGTGCGCGGCGCCGCTGCCGACGGCGCTGTACGTCTCCAGGTTCTCGTCGGTGGCGCTTCTCGGCCCGCAGCCCGCCTGGGCTTCAGTCCAGTACATAGCCTTGCCGACCCTCGCCAGGTTGGTCAGCCCCACCTCGTCATCGAGGGCAACGAAGACCTCCTGCGTCTCCTCACGCGTGAACTCGCACTCGAAGACGGCATCAACCGTCTCCGCTGTCTGCACAGCGCGCGCGGCCAGCATCTGCTCCTTCTGCATCCTGAAGCGCTCGAAGGCCGTCTGAAGCGTGCCCGCGCGCCGGCCCGCCGAGGACTGCGGCGCAAAGCCCAACTCATGCTCTCCGGCGCCCAGCTTGATGGGGATCAGGCCACCCTGCTCCTGCGCGGGATAGGGCTTGCCGTCAACGGTGAGGTTCTCGGCGCAGGCGGCGGTAATGCGCACCGTGACCTCCTCGTCGGCGACGATCATCCCGTTGCCGCCCGCGAGGTCCAGGTAGAGGCTCACGGCCTTGCCATCGTCGCACTGGAAGAGCGGCTCCGGCCAGGTGAGGCGCCGTCCGTCCGCCAGCGAGAAGCGCTGCGGCGTCACGTGAAAGAGGGCCGCCTCGATCTGCGGCAGGCCCTCGACCGCCAGCTTGCCGGCGCCGACGCAGGCGATCCCGTCGGGGCCGCTGACCAGCGCCGCGGTCGGAGTTGCGCGGACGATCTCGTAGGGGAAGTCCTCCTCGCCCTGCGACCGGTTGCGGTCGCCCGGGCAGTAGAAGATGTTCTGGAAGCTGAGGCTCTCGGCGGCCTTCAGTTCGGCGCTCTGATTCTCGAAGATCCCGCTCCTGCCGGCGGCCGGCGGCGTGACCTGCTGAAAACTCCAGGTCGGGTGGCCGTCGGTGCGCAGCACGAAGCGCGCCGTGCCCTGGTGCAGCAGCACCCGCTCGGCCTCGATCTCCGGCTTCCCGATCACCCGGAAGATGCACTGACAGCCGTAGTCCCCCGCCTCGCGCGCGGTCAGCTCGTCAATGACGACGAAGTACTGCTCCTTGGCCCAGATGAGGTTGCGGCTCCAGTCCATCCCGTTGTATGCCGCCACCGAGGTCTGCGTCATCCCGACGGTGGGGAAGTCGGCGTGCGCATCCAGGCTGGTCAGGCGCGGCACCGGCTCGAAGAGGCCGTCGCGGTACACCGCAATCGTGTTCTGCTCGACCGTGTCCGGCACGAAGTAGCCGTTGTCGAAGATCCACAGCAGCCCCTCGTCCGTGTAGGCGATGATAGAGTTACCGTCGGGGTGCGAGTGATAGCCGTGGGACTGCCCGCCCAGGAGCAGGTACTGGTCCCTCTCGTCGAAGCCGTTGCGGAAGGATATCTTGTCGAAGCAGCTCTCGTGAGGCGGGTCCTCGCCCGCCCGCAGGATCTCATCCGTGGCCGCCACGCCGGTGGCCAGCACATCGTCGCGGTTCTCGTAGACCCAGCTCTCCAGCGGCAGCACGTGGACGCCGAGCAGGTCGGTCGGCTCGACCGGCTCCAGGTCGCTGAGGGCGTACGCGTTGCCCAGGAACTCCGAGCCGGGCGAGGGGTTGCTCATCTTCTGAAGCGCCCACAGATACCGCCCGTCCCGGTAGTACCACGCCAGCGCCGCCATCGCGCCCGGGCAGTGCGCCGAGCTGCTGTGCGAGCTGATGTCGCCGAAGCCCGCCACCGCGCCCAGGTTGTTGGTGACCGTCATCTCGTACTCGGCCATCTGCCGCGCCAGGCCGGACTCGAAGTACTCAAAGTCCGGCTTCTTCAGCACATAGTGCAGGATGTCAATGACCGTCATCGAGCCGTAGCCCGGGCAGTCCTCGCGCGACTTCCAGGTCATCTGATTCTCGAAGTACTGGTCGCACTTGCCCACCAGCCCCTTGACATCCATCCCGTAGTACTTCTGGAAGTATCGGGCGGCGGCCCAGGAGGTGCGGATGTTCCAGTTGTTCCCGGCGGGGACCGGCGACAGCTCAATCTCGCTGTCGGCGTAAGGCGCCTTCTGCGCGAACTCGTAGATGAAGCGGCTGAGGCGTTCGCGGTCCTCGTCGGTCCAGACGCTGCTCTCCTCGATGAGGTCGAAGACGGTGGGCAGGTAGACCACGCCGCGCGTATCGCCGATGCGATCCATCTTGGCGACGATCTCTTCCAGCCGGTAGAGCGCGGCGCGCGCGATGCGCGCCTGCTCTGGGTCGCCGGCGCGATGGTAGTTGATGCAGCCGCTGCTGGCGCGAGAGCCGACGGAACGGAAGTTGGACTTCGCCAGCCGCGCGATGATGCCGTCAGCCTGCTCAGGGGTGATCGGCGCGGGCACCGCCGGACCTTCGACCGTGATGGTGTGCGGCAGCGAGACCGTGTCGCCCTCGGGCAGCAGATTGAGGAACTCCGCCACGGCTCGCCCGACGCCCTCTAGGTCGCTTCCACCCAGCAGCACGGCGCACGCCCCGGTTCCGTAGGGGTCATGGATGGTGCGCACCACGTAGCCGCCCTCGCCGGGATACTGCGCGTCGGCGCAGACGTAGTGCTGGCGGTAGAGCGCATCCACCGCCGCGTTGTCGCCGAGCTTGCCGAGCAGGATGAAGCTCTTGCCCTCGGTCCAGGACTCCGGCAGCGCGGCCTCGGGAGGCACGATGGCAAGCTCGGCCCCGCTGGCCTGCTTGATTCCGGCCTGGACTTCGCGGGCGAGCCGCTGGTAGCTCTCATCCTGTGGGGCCACGATGCTCGCGCGCGCCTGCCCAGCCTCGGCGATGAGCACGGTGAGATAGAACCGCTTCACCTGGAACTCATCCTGCGCCATCGCCCCTCCCACCATCAGCGTCACTCCCACGAACGCGCAGATGACGTTTCGAATGGTCATCTCTCCCCTCTGCCCGGCTCAGTCATCACGCCTTCTCTGCAGCGGAATCCGGAGCGCAAGCGCTCCGCTGGGCAAGGAGGGCTGTGCGCGTGGGCGTCAAAGGCCCCGGCGGCCGCGGCGTTCGCGTCGGCGGTGATGAACTCGCGCATCCGCTGGCTGTCATCGCTGTCCCAGGTGACCATCCCCGCTACGTCCTCGTAGTCAACGGCGATCAGCATCTTCATCCTTGCTCTCCCCTGGTGACTAAGATGGTGGTCGCAGCGTCAGACGGGCACTTCCCCAGAGGGCAAGGGCCTCCCTCCCGCGATACGGCAGCGGGGGGTGATCCCGCCCAGGCCCAGGCGGGACTGCCACGATACGGCGTCGGCAGACGAGGGCGTCTGCTGGCACGATACGGCTCGTACAGACAAACGGCGCCCGCCCGCGTCGGGGGTCACCCTGTCCCGACGCGCAGCGGGCGCCAATGCGCAGCAAAGCTCCTAGCGACGCAGGCTTCGCACCGCCTCCTCGACCCGCCCCGGCAGCATCCCGTCCTCGTTGCCGCCGGCGATGATCTCCACGATCGCGCTGCCCACGACCGCCCCGTCCGCGACGCTGAGCACCTGCCCGACGTGCTCCGCCCGGCTGATGCCGAAGCCCACCGCCACCGGCAGCTCGGTGCGCGTCTTCACGTGCGTCACGAACTCGCCCAGCCCGGAGGGCAGATCGTCGCGCGCACCCGTCACTCCCGGGCGGGAAATCACATAGCAAAAGCCGGTGGTGCGCGCGACGGCCTCATCAATGAACTCGTCATCGTTGGTGGACGCCACCAGAAAGACCGTCCCCAGGCCGTACTCGGCGGCGGCCTGGCACCAGCGATCGCTCTCCCTGGGCGGCAGGTCGCTGACCAGCACGCCGTCGAGGCCCCGCGCGGCGGCCGCCTGCGCGAACTCCTCCGGGCCGAACTGAAGGATGGGGTTGTAACAGGTCATTATGACCAGCGGGAGGTCTGAGGCGCTGCGCACCCGCCCCACGCACTCCAGCACGCCGGCCACGGTGGTTCCGGCGGCAAGCGCCCGCTGACCGGCGGCCTGGATGGTGGGGCCGTCGGCGATGGGGTCGGAGTAAGGTATCCCCAGCTCCACGAGGTCGGCGCCTCCGCGCTCGGCGGCCAGCACCAGCTCGCCGGTGACTGCCAGCGAGGGATCGCCCGCGGTCAGGTAGATGATGAGCGCCCCACCGCGGTCCTTGGCCCCCTTGAAGGCCGCGTGTATGCGTGTCATTCCTGTGCCTCCTCCGACGCGTCCGCGAATCGCTGGACCTCTTCGCAGTCCTTGTCGCCCCGCCCTGACAGGTTGACGATGACGATGTCATCGCCCGCAAACTCCCCGGCTATCTTCAGCAGGTATGCGATGGCGTGAGCGCTCTCCAGGGCGGGGATGATGCCCTCCAACTCCGCCAGGCGCTTGAAGCCCTCGAGCGCCTCGTCATCGGTGACAGTCACGTAGGTGGCCCTGCCGCTCTCGCTCAGGGAGGCGTGCTCGGGGCCGACGCCGGGGTAGTCCAGCCCCGCCGCCACCGAGTGCACCGGCGCCACCTGCCCGTCCTCGTCCTGGATGATGAAGCTCGCGGTGCCGTGGAGCACGCCGAAGGTCCCGGCCGTCACGCTGGCCGAGTGCTTGCCGCTGGCAAGCCCCAGCCCACCGGCCTCGACGCCGATCAACTCCACCTCGGCGTTCTCGATGAAGGCATGGAACAGCCCGATCGCGTTCGAGCCACCGCCCACGCACGCCACCAGCTTCGTCGGCAGCCGCCCCTCCTTTTCAAGGCACTGCCGACGCGCCTCCTCACCGATGATCCTCTGGAAGTCGCGCACCATCGTCGGGTAGGGATGCGGCCCGCACACGCTGCCGATCACGTAGTGCGTGTCCTCGCACTCGGCCATCCAGGCGCGGATCGCCTCGTTGAGCGCGTCCTTGAGCGTCGCCGAGCCGCTGGTGACGGGGATGACCTTGGCGCCCAGCAGCTTCATGCGGTAGACGTTGAGGCTCTGCCGGCGGATATCCTCGGTGCCCATGTACACCTGGCAGGGCATCCCCAGCAGCGCGGCGACGGTCGCGGTGGCGACCCCGTGCTGTCCCGCGCCGGTCTCGGCGATGAGCCTGCGCTTGCCCATGCGCCGGGCCAAGAGCCCCTGGCCGACCGTGTTGTTGATCTTGTGTGCGCCGGTGTGATTGAGGTCCTCGCGCTTGAGGTAGACGCGCGCCCCGACCTGCTCACCGAGCCGCGCCGCCTGGTAGAGAGGGCTGGGCCGGCCCACGTAGTCCCGCAGGTAGTGCGCCAGCTCCTGCTCGAAGGCGGGATCGCGCCTGGCTTGCTCGTAGCCCTCTTCCAGCTCCTTGAGCGCCTGCATCAGCGTGGCCGGCACATACTGCCCACCGAAGCGACCGAACCATCCGGCTGTCTGCTCTGCGACGTGCTGGGTTGCCATCTGCGTTGCTCCCTTCACACGACCGACTTCCGACTTCCGACTAACGACTGACAGCAACGCCGGTGAGAGCGCGCAGGGCATCTCCCGGCGAGTCGGCGCGCATCAGCGCGGTGCCCACCAGGACCGCGTTCACTCCGGCGCGCGCCAGGCGTTCCACGTCAGCGCGGCTGCCGATGCCGCTCTCGCCCACCACCAGGCGGTCCTGAGGCACCATCGCCGCCAGCCGCTCAGTGACGCCCAGGTCCACCTCAAAGGTGGTCAGGTCGCGGTTGTTCACGCCCACGACCTGCGCTCCGGCATCCAGCGCCACGCTCAGCTCGCCCTGATCGTGAACTTCCACGAGCGCCGCCAGGCCCAGCTCTGCCGCGAGGGCGATGAAGCCCTCGAGCTGCGGCGGCTCGAGCGCGGCGACGATGAGCAGCACCGCGTCCGCCCCGGCAGCACGCGACTCGTGGACCTGGTACTCGTCAATGATGAAGTCCTTGCGCAGCGCGGGGAGGCTCGTGGCGTCGCGTGCTTGCCGGAGGTGGTCGAGGCTCCCCTGAAAGAACCTCTCATCGGTCAGGACGCTGAGCGCGGCGGCTCCGGCGGCCTGGTACTCGGCGGCGATCCGCGCCGGCTCGAAGCCCTCTTCGCGGATCGTCCCGGCTGAGGGGCTGGCTCGCTTGATCTCGGCTATGACGGCCACGGCCGGGCCGGCCAGCGCAGCAGCGAAGTCGCGAGCTTGCGGCGCGTCGGCGAGGCGCGCGCGTAGTTCGGCCGGCGGCTGCTCGCTCTTCAGCCGCGCCAACTCCTGCCTCTTGTGCGTAATGATCTCGTCCAGTACACTGGCCATCACTGCCGCTCCCTACGCTGCTCCGAACTCTTGTCGGGCCCGCCGTCGCCAAGGCTATGGCGGACAAGCTTGGAAAGTGAAAGCGCGCCACGGCGCGCTTTCACCTGCGCCTGACGATTCCCGTCAGGCGCAGGCCGACCTACGCGCTTGGATCAGCCAAGCCCCTCGTCATCTCGCGTAGGGCCGCCAGCTTCCCGGTCGCCGCGCCGGTGTCAACGGTCGCCGCGGCGATGCTGACCCCCTCCGCGATGTCGTCCGCCTTCCCGCCGACGTAGATGGCGGCGCCCGCATTCAGCAGCACGATGTCGCGCCGCGCGCTGCCTTCGCCCGAGATCGCCTCGACCAGCACCTGCGCCGACTGGTCGGGATCGCCCCCCGCGAGGTCCTTCGCCGTCGCGCGCGGCAGACCGAACTGCTCCGGCTCGACCGTATACGTGCTGACCTCGCCGCCGCGCAGCTCGGAGACCTGCGTCGGGCCGAGCGTGGACAGCTCATCGAGGCCGTCGAGGCCGTGCACCACCAGCGCATGCTTTGACCCGAGCCGCCCGAGCGTCTCCGCCATCATCTCGGTCAGCTCGGCGTCGAAGACCCCCAGGAGTTGGCGCTCGGCGCCGGCGGGGCTCGTCAGCGGCCCCAGGATATTAAAGACCGTGCGCAGGCCCAGCTCCCGCCGCGGCCCGATGGCGTGCTTCATCGCCGGGTGCAGGGCAGGCGCGAAGAGAAAGCCGATGCCCACCTCATCGAGACAGGCCTCGACCTGCTCCGGCTCCAGGTCAATGCGCACGCCCAGCTCCATCAGCACGTCGGCGCTGCCGCACTCGCTGGAGACCGAGCGGTTGCCGTGCTTGGCGATGGGCACGCCGGCGGCCGCCGCCACCAGCGCCGCCCCCGTCGAGATATTGAAGGTGTCCAGCGCATCGCCGCCGGTGCCGCAGGTGTCCACCAGGTCGCGGTGGCGGCTGCGAATCCTGATGCAGTTGTCACGCATAGCACGCGCGAAGCCCTCAATCTCCTGCACGGTCTCCCCGCGCATCCTCAGCGCCACCAGGAAGGCGCCGATCTGCGCCTGCGTGGCCTCCCCGCGCATTATCTCGGCCATCGCCGCCTCGGCCTCACGGTCATCTATCTCGCGACCGCCCACTACCTTCGCCAGCGTCTCAGTCAGCACTGTCATCACCTCCCGAAGTAACCGCTGTGGACGTCTCGCTCCCGACCAGCGCCAGGAAGTTGCGCAGGATCTGCTTGCCGGGCGCGGTCATTATCGATTCGGGGTGGAACTGCACGCCCTCGACGAGGTGTTCGCGGTGGCGCACGGCCATGATCTCGTCCTGGTCGCTGCGCGCGGAGACTTCCAGGCAGTCGGGCACGCTGGGTGGGTCAATGACCAGCGAGTGATAGCGCACCGCCTCGAAGGGCGAGGCGATGCCCTCGAAGATGGTCCTGCCATCGTGGTGGATGGGCGAGGTCTTGCCGTGCATGAGGCGGTCGGCGCGCACGATCTCGCCGCCGAAGACCTGCCCGATGACCTGGTGGCCCAGGCATACGCCCAGGATGGGGATGCGCCCCGCGAGTTGCTCGATGGCCTCGCAGGAGATGCCCGCCTCGCTTGGCGTGCACGGCCCCGGAGAGATGACCAGGCAGTCGGGCGCCGTCTTTTCGATCTCCCCGACGCTGATGGCGTCATTGCGGAAGACCTCCACCTCCTCGCCCAGCTCCGCCAGGTACTGGTAGAGGTTGTAGGTGAACGAGTCATAGTTGTCTATGAGCAGCACCATCATCTCTCACCTCGCTCGAGTTGCTCTCCCTCACAGCCCACTCTCGGCCAGCCGCGCGGCATCCAGCATGGCTCCAGCCTTCATCAGCGTCTCCTCGTATTCGGCATCGGGGTCGGAGTCGGCCACGATCCCGCCGCCAGCCTGGAAGTGACAGGTCTTGTCCCTGACCACGATCGTGCGCAGCGTGATGCAGGTGTCCATGTCCCCCGAGAAGCTGAAGTAGCCGACGATGCCGGCGTAGGGGCCGCGGTGCACCGGCTCCAACTCCTCGATGATCTCCATCGCGCGGATCTTGGGCGCGCCGGAGACCGTGCCCGCCGGGAAGACCGCGCGCAGCAGGTCGTATTGATCCTTGTCCGCGCGCAGCCTGCCCACCACGTTGCTGACGATGTGCATCACGTGACTGTAACGCTCGACCCCCATCAGCTCGTCCACCTCGATGGTCCCCGGCTCGCACACGCGGCCGATGTCATTGCGATGCAGGTCCACGAGCATGATGTGCTCGGCCCGCTCCTTCTCATTGGCGAGCAGCTCTGCTTCGAGCGCCTCGTCCTCTTCCTCGGTCTTGCCGCGCCGCCGCGTGCCGGCGATGGGGCGCGTGACGACGCGCCCCTGCTCCTCGCGCACCAGCAGCTCCGGCGAGGCGCCGATGATCTTGCAGTCGCCGAAGCTCAGGTAGTACATGTAGGGCGAGGGGTTGATAACGCGCAGGCCGCGGTAGAGGTCGAAGGGGTCCACGTCCATCTCGGCCGACATACGGTGCGAGATCACGGCCTGGATGACGTCGCCGGCGCGGATATACTCCTTGGCGCGCTCGACGGCCTCGCGGTGCTGCTGGCGGGTCATAGTCGAGCGCAGCGCCCTCGCGTCCGCGGGAACGTGAGCCACGGAGTTCGTGGCGACCTCCTGCTGGGCCAGCGGCTTCCTGAGCGCGTCGGCGAGGCGGTCTATGCGCGCGATGGCGTCCCAGTAGGCCTCCTGCGGGTCGCCGGTGACATGGGCATTTGCCACCACGCGCAGCCGCCGCATCACGTGGTCGAAGACGATGATGGTGTCGGTCAGCATAAACTGGCTGTCGGGCAGGCCCAGGTCATCGGGCTTGTCGTCGGGGATGTCCTCGAAGAAGCGCACGACGTCATAGCCCAGGTAGCCGACCGCGCCGCCGTAGAAGCGATCGCCGCCATCCACGGGCACGAACTGGTAGGCGCTGAGGGTCTCGCGCACCAGGTCGAGCGGGTCCTGGCCGTCGCCCAGCTCGGCTTCGCGCGAGCTGCCGTTCTCGTGGATGGTGACCTGGCGGCCTTTGGTGCTGATGATCTGGAGCGGGTCGCAGGCCATGTAGGAGTATCGGGCGATGTTCTCGCTGCCTGCCACCGACTCGAGCAGGAAGGCGTTCTCGCCGGCTCCCGCCTGGCGCAGCTTCAGGAACGCGGAGACGGGCGTGTCAATATCCGCCACCAGCTCGCGGTAGACGGGTATCAGATTGCCCTCTTCGGCTTTCTTGACGAACTCGTAGAGCGTAGGCGTGTACATCTTCGGTCCTCCTCCGACCTTCAATCCTGTTCCGGCGCTTGCCGTGGCCCCAGAACACAAGAAGGGCCGCGGCGGCTTTGAAAGCCGGCGGCCCTTGGATGGCTGCGTTCCATCAGTTCGTGTACAACACGAAGGCCGCGGGCTTCTGAGCGGACCACCCGCGACCCGGACTATCTATGCGTCACGACCGGGGCTAGGCGGCCCGCTGGGGCCAGCGCCAAGCCCAGAGATCCAGACCGACCGGTTCGTGACGGTTTGTCTCAGTCATCTTTCTACCTCGTGGCGCGCAACATAACAGATTCCCGGGCATCTGTCAAGCACCTTTTTCGAGGGTGCCTCCGAAGCTGCTCAGCCAGCGGGCCAGCTCGGCGTAGAAGTAGAGCAGGCGCGCCATCTGGTCCGGGTACTCGCGCAGCCCGTAGCGCTGGTCCATGTACGTGCCCTCCAGCGACCCCGCCAGGTAAGCGACCGGGCGCGCCGGATCGTTGGAGACGACCATCACCGGCTCGCCGAGGCCATTGCAGGCCACCACCTGCGCCCAGGGCTTGACCGTGAACTTCACCGCCGTCGGCTGCGCGTGCTCCGGCATGCCCCAGGCTTTCCCTCCCTCCAGCGCCTTCGCGGCGAACCTCGCGATCGCCGGGTGCTCCGGCTCTGTCACCGACCAGTCGCCTCCGGGCGTCTCAGTGACCGAGTACGGCCCGGCGATGGGGCAGACATCGCTCGCCAGCAGCGCGCGGTTCGCCTCCGAGTCGCGGAAGACGTTCTCGTGCAGGACAACGCCGCCGCCCAACTCCATGAACCTCGCGAGCCCGGCCGCCACCTCGGGCTCGCCGAGCTGATCGCTGCCCTCCTGGCCGGTGCGGAACCAGAGCACCACGCGCTGCTCCCCGGTCTGCTGCAGGCTGACGGCGCGGGCGACGGCCTGCCCCGCGTCGTCAAGGTACCTCGGGTGGCCGCGCACGGTCAGCAACAAGTCCGACAGCATCCCCCCGCCCGGGGTCGCGCCGGTTCTCACGACATCCGCCGGCCGCGTGCCGAGCGGGCAGTAGATGACCCAGGTCACCGGCATATGCAGGCGAACCGGGATGGTCGCGGTCACGGCTTCGCCGCCCGCCTCCACGCTCACCCGCAGGTCACCATCGCGCAGATCGTAGAGGCTCTGCGGCTCGAACTCGGGCCACGTGATGCGGCAGGGGAGGGCCGTCGTCCCACCCGCTGCCACGGAGAAGTTCGCGGTGTCAGGCGCGAGCGACCATCCGTCGGGAGCCGCTGACTTGATGTTGCCGCTGACTGTGCCGCTGGTGTGATTCGCCACGCGCAGTTCGGTCTCGGCGCTGGTGTTGCCCATGACGGCGAAGTGATCGGGATTGAGCGTCACCCCCAGCCGCGGCTTCACGCGCGCCAGCAGCGGGAGGTCGGCGACGCGCTCCCCCCAGGTGATGCGCAGCGTCAACTCGCGGTTGCCCGGCTCGGCGTCGCGCGGCGGTGCGAGCACAAGCTGAGCCGTGCCATCCACGCCCACGGCGACGCCCTCTGCGCTCGCCCAGCCCGGCGGCTTGAGCAGTCGCACGTGAGCTTGCGCGGCTTCGTCCGTCCAGCTTTGCAGCTTGACCGCCAGGTTGAACTGTTCCCCGGACACCGGCGCGATGAGCGCCGGAGACACGCGCACCCGTGGCAGCAGATCATCGGCGACCACGAGCACCGTCCAGCTCCCGACCTTGAGCTTGAGCGGGTCGGTCAACTCGATCTTCTCGGCATGCGGCTGCTCCGGGCGCAGCAGGTAGCCGCCGCGCGCGAGGTCCCGCGCCGGCAGGTCGAGCGCAAGCTCTACGTCCCGCTCCACGGGCTGCTCATTCTCCTCCGCGCCGTTGACGATCTGGATGAGCCAGTCGCGTCGCGGCCCAACATGCAGCCCGCCGCGGGGCCCCAGCGCCAGCTTCGAGGTCGAGTGCCGGTACAGCTTCACCAGCGCCGTCACCGCCAGGTCCGGGTCATCGGTGGTCAGCGTCGCCGTCTCCGCGGGCATCGGGAAGACGTCATCAGCGTACAAGTACTCCTGGATGTCGCCCATGAAGTGCAGGTATTGCTCGTCCACCGGCCCGCACGGGTTCGCGCGCCCCGCCCCGCAGGCGGCGATGCACAGCTTCTGGTACTTGCCGGGCATATACATAAGCGGCCAGAAGGGCTTGCCTGTGAGCCGCCGCACATGCTCTGCGACCTCCACGAACTTGCGCACCTGCCAGGCGCGTCCAGCAACGTGCTGGCGCGGCGCGGGGTGCGCCCCCTCCAGCATGTGCGCATCCCACGCCCGCGCTACGGTCCGCAGGCCCTCGCGGGTCATCGTGTTGTAGTTGGGGTAGAGCACGCCCGTCGGGTTGGCGCGCTTGATGGCCGCGCGCATGGTCTCCTGATGGTGAGCGATGGCCTCCTCGCCTGCCTCCGTACGCGCCTCCGGCCAACCGCTCGCGCTGGCGTTGTCCAGAAAGATGCCATCCAGCGGGAACTTGCGGATGAAGAACTCGAAGTCGCGGGCTTGATACGCGTTCCACTGTGCCGAGTCGGGGTAGATGGAGAGCCAGGAGCAGTGATAGAACGGCTTGCGCCCGCCCCAGAAGTCCTTGTGCTCGTAGTAGAAGTGCTCGTGGATGGTTATCATCGAGTGGTACGTGAGCTGGCAGGCGCCAAGCTCGTGCGTGACATCGAGGAACCTGCGCAAGTTCTCGTCGCTGCCGCGGAAGGGATAGCTGATGGTCTCTCCGCCGAAGAAGTTGAACACGTTGGCGTTGACGACAACGTTGATGCCCTGCTCAACGAGCCCTGTGACGTTCTCCAGCGCCTTGTCGATATCACCCCCGACCCTGTAACGGGCCCACTTGACGCGGGCGCGCTTCGCCCAGCCCGGCGTGTTCAACTCCACCAGGTTCATCTCGGCCTCGTCAGTCAGCGTCTCCCCGCCCTCGACCTCCCATCTCGCCCTGATCCAGTACGTGCCGCGCGGCAGGTCCGCGGCGCCGATCTCGTAGCTGTGCGCGGTGTACTGTCCTCTGCGCAGCTCGGTGATCTCGCCGTGACTCAGGCGCATCGCGGCCTGGCCCGTCTCGGCGCTGACGAGGTCAACCGTGTACTTGCCCGCCGCCGGCTCGGCCTGCTCTCTGTTGAGGAACAGCAGCGCGTAGCACGGCGTCTCGTCCGGCCCCCAGAAGCGGTAGCTGGTCAGCACGTGCAGCTCCACGGGCTCCCGCTCGCGCGCGCG
>CBFDBV010000069.1:0-14487 GCA_965603135.1 uncultured bacterium | reverse complement strand
TCGTCAAGGAGGGCGAGGACGCGCCCCATCCCTACTCGTTCTTCCTCGGCAAGACCGAGACGGACCTGTCGCGGGGCATCGAGGTCAGCGAGAGAACCATGGGCCGCGACGGCTTCGCGCTGCACTCGGTCCCCGAGGGGCTCTGCATCTTCGGCCCGGACGAACTGAGCGTTGTCTTCGGTGTCTACGAGCTGCTGGAACGCTACTTCGAGGTGCGCTGGTTTATGCCCGGTGAGATCGGCGAGCACGTGCCCGAGAATCAGACCCTGAGCATCGGCCAGGTGGACCTGGTCTTCAAGCCCTCCTTCCGCGTGCGCTGGGTGGGCAATGGTGAGTGGCCGCTGCGCCAGCGTATGAACGCCTACGTCAAGGCGGGCGACCGCAGCGTCGGCATCAACTGGAAGTGGCACTTCCACACCTTCCGCATTCTGATCCCGCCCGACAAGTACCACGCCGAGCACCCCGAGTACTTCGCGCTGGTCAAGGGCCAGCGCACCGTCACCGACAGCAAGAGCCACGGCAATCAGCTCTGCACCTCGAACCCGGACGTTATCCACGAGGTTGCCGACAACATGATCGCGGTGCTCGACGCCGAGCCCGAGATAGAGATCATCACCCTCTCGCCCAATGACGGCGGCGGGTTCTGCGAGTGCGAGGATTGCACCGCGCTCGACGAGCCGGAGCGCGACTGGTTCGCGAAGTACTCGCGGCGGCTCGCGATCTTCAACAACGAGGTCGCGAAGCTCGTCAAACAGAAGCACCCCGATGTGCTCATCAAGGTCGGCGCTTACGCGATGTACGCGCGCCCGCCGCTCGATGAGGACTACAAGCCCGAGGACAACCTGTTCTTCCAGCTCTGCCACATCTACTTCTGCCACAGCCACCCGCTGGGCAGCGGTCTGTGCGAGGCGGGCGAGACCTACGAGCCCAGCAGCCAGTTCCAGCCCAACCAGGAGTTCGAGAAGATACTCGACCAGTGGCTGGAGTTGTCGCCGCATCTGTTTATCTACGAGTACTACTCGCTCGGCGGCCCCGCGAAGGCAAATCTCCCCTGGCCGCTGGTGCACACACTCCGCTCCGATATCCCGTACTACCGCGACCGTGGGGTCGAGGGCTTCTACACGCAGCTCAGCAGCAACCTCTGGCATCGGCTGGGGCTCAACTTCTACATGGCCGCCAAGCTGTGCTGGAACGCCGACCTGGACCCCGATGCGCTGCTTGACGATTACTTCGAGAAGTTCTACGGGCCGGCCGCCGCGCCGATGGAGGAATACTTCATGGGGCTGGAGCAAGCGATGCAGGACTGGAACGGCTGCGCCTCGTACGGCCTGCGAGGAACCGCCGGGCTCAGCGGGCTCGGAAGGAATGTGTTCACGCCCGAGGTGATGCAGAAGCTGGGGGCCTGCCTGGCGCGGGCCGAGGGGATGTCGAACCTGGACGAGATCGCGGGCAAGCGCGTCATGATGGCCCGGCAGATGTACATCGAGACCCAGGAGGCGCTGGAGGGGCTGGAGGGCAAGTAGACCGGGGCGACGCACGCGAGGTCGCGCTAGACCCCCGCGGTGAAGGAGGCCGGGAAGATGTTGCGTAGAGCGATGCCATGCTTGGTTGTCCTGACGCTGTCATCAGCCTGCTGGGCGCACTGGACCGAACACCCCGAGCTGCCCGACTGGGCCCAGCGCGGGCGGCTGCACTGGTGCCTGCACTACTCCACCGCGAACCGCGAGAAGGTGGACCTCTTCCTCGATGGCGGCCAGACCTTCGTGCATGGCGGGAGGTTCGACAGTGACGAGACCGCCGAATATGCGGGCGAGCGCGGCCTGCGATATATGCCCTACGTGTGCAGCCGAACCCTGACCGTGCGCACCATCGAGGAGAACCCGCAACTCAAGGACGCGGTGGTGCTGCGCGAGGATGGCACGGAGTTCCTGGCCTACAACAACCCCGTGCGGCGCTACGGGTCGCTGTACATGCCGGCCTGGCCGGAGTACGTGCGCGAGCGCGTGCGGAACGTCTGGGACCGGCCCGACGTGGCCGCGATCTTCTTCGACAACGCCTTCTATGCGGGAGATGACCACCGGCCGGCCACCGTTCAAGCCTGGCAGCGCTGGGCCACCGAACGCGGCATCGAGGCGGGCGACGACATACCTTCCATCTACCAGGGCGACCTGGCAGCATCCTCGCGCGCGTTCTCCAGGGACTCCCTGATCGCCTATCACGCTGCGCTGCGAGAATACTGCCACCAGCACGAGCCTTCGCTGCTCAACTCGCCGAATCTCGGCTTCTCCTACGGCCTGGCTGCGGTGGAGGCGGGCGCCGTTGACCTGGTGTTCTACGAGACCGGAACGCACCCGCCCTTCTTCAACAACGCCTTCCGCTACAAGGCAGGCCTGGCGGCGTCGCACGGCAAGCCCACGGGCATGCTGGCCTACATCCCCTCCCACATCGGCTCTGGGCGTGGCGAGCGCACCTGGCACGAGGGAATGCACCACTTCTTCTACCCGTCCTCGCCCATCGCGGAGGAGTTCGCCCTGGCCGCCGCCGAGGCCGCATCCGTGGGCGGGACCTACATCCCGTGCTACAACCTGTTCCCCGCGCTGCCCGTCACCGACACCACCGACCCGTTCTGCAAGCGTATCCACCGGGCCATCAAGCAGTCGTACACCTTCCTGCGCGCTAACGAGAACCTCTACGCCGAGGCTCGGCCCGGGAGCGAGATCGCAGTCCTTTACTCAACCGACACCGCCATCCAGGGCCGTCGGCTGAGCAACGTCCATCAACTCGGCCAGGCGCTCACTGACGCGGGCGTTCCCTTCGAGGTCGTTGTCGCCTCCGACCTGAGAGAGGATGACATGGCAGGCATCCGCACTCTGGTCCTGCCGAATGTGCTCTACATTGACGAGCCGACGACGGAGGGCATCCTGCGGTTCGCCGAGGCCGGCGGACGGGTGATCGTCACCGGCGCTTACGCCAGCTATGACGCCGTCGGTCGTCCGGCGCATCCGCAAGCCGCTCAGAGGCTCCTGGCGCCGCTGCGCCTGGTCAGCCGCCCCATACGCGAGTGGGACCTCGACGGCTTCGAGCCGGAGAGCGTCTCGCACGTGAAGGTGACCGCCGGCACGGGCACAGTTTCGCTGAAGTTCGACGGTGCGGCAGGGAGCTACCTCGCGCACATCTGCATCACCGACGAGAATGACGGCACCTCCTCGCTGTCATTCGCGGCCGGCGGTCAGGTCGTGTACGAGGGCCTGCTCGATGCCGAGGACAACAAGCAGCACTGGCTCACGACTCCCGCCTTCGACCTGAAGCCGGGCAACACGGTGGCCCTCACCGTCAACGCCGACGGCGGCGAGCCGGGCCGCACGCACTCCGTGGTGCTGGTGGGCGCCGATGCAACCGATGGCGCACGCCTGGGCAAGGGCCGCGTGCTCTACTCGCCCATCGGGCTGGAGCAGGTCGGCTCGCAAGAGCTGCTTGAGATGCTCCAGCCCGCCGTCCGCCTGCGCGATCCCGGCAAGGTCTTCATCAACCTGATGGACGTGCCGGGGCGCGACCTGCGGACCGTGCACCTGGTCAACTACGACTTCCGCTATGAGGTCACACGGGAGGGCCTCTACGCCTCGGACGACGGGAGCGGCGAGGCGCGGATGTTCTTCGGCGGCGAGCCGGTCGTGGTGCGCAAGCGCATCGCAATCCCGGACCTGGACCAGGTCGCCGAGCCAATCGTCCAGGTGCACGGCTTCGCCACGACGGACTGCACCGGGCGACTTGCCATCACCATCAACGGTCGGGATGCGGCCACCATCGAAGCGGAGGATGCTCACTCGCGCGGCTGGCTGGAGGCCTCCGTTGACCGCGATCTGCTCAAAGCGGACAACCTCATCGAGATCGGCGCTGAGGGCGAACTCGACGGCATGATGAAGTGGATCCAGATTGACATTGACACGGACACGAATGAGGGGAACTCAGCCTTCAGCACCGACGGCGGAAAGACGTTCAGCGCCGAGGACCTCTCGACCGATCTCAAGGCACAGACCGGGGAGTACATGATCCGCATCCTGGACAAGGCGCCCGGCGACGTGGATCGTGACCCCACCAACCTCGTTCGCAACCCGGGGTTCGAGCGGACCAAGGTCCCCCACGGGGAGACGAAGCTCACGGTCGTGCCCGCCGAGAACGTCCTCGTTGAGATGGCCGGGCAAGGACTACGCGAGTGCCTGGCGATCTCGCCGGACGGCACGCCGCAGTGGATCGCCGGCGGGGGGCGCGGCGACGGCTCAGTCTACGTGGCGCCCAAGCTGGACATCTACACGGTGCTGGTGCTGGGGCCATCGCGAGCGGCGCTGGAGCCTCTGCGACAGGCGCAGATGCAGGCGGCCCCGTGGGACCTCCCGCCTGTCACCAAGCCGCTGCGAGAGATGATCGTCGGCTGGGATGACTTCGGCGACGGCTTCGTCGGCGAGACCGAGCAGCCGCACTCGGGGGAGCGCTGCATACGCTGCGAGAACGCCGAGGACACGGACATCCGCGGGGCCGGCCAGCAGTTCACCTTCGAGGGCGAAGACCAGCCGAGCGCGCTGACAATCACCGCCTGGAGTCGCTGTGAGCAGGTTTCCGGCGCCAGAGACGGGCATTACTCGGTCTGGGTGGACGCAATCTGCGCCGATGGCACCGTCTTCAACGGGCACAGTACGCCCTTCGAGGTGGGCACCCACGGCTGGCAGGAGGCGACCTTGCGGCTGGAGCCGCCCGCGCCGATCCGGACGATGAAGCTCTTCCTGCTCTTCCGCAAGCACGCCGGCCGCGCGTGGTTCGACGACGTGACGCTGAGGCCCCAGTAGCCTCGCCGCTGGCCCGAAGCCTAGTATGCCTGCGCTGAGTCTGATTCGTACTTGCGGGCTTCGGGCTCCCGGTCCGGCAGGCCGACGTGCTCCCAGAAGTTCGTTCCCGCGAAGGGCTCCCGGCGAATGTCCGGCACGCTGATGGGCTGCCCGCCCAACTCCGCCGATTGATTCGCGATGATCCCCGGCAGCGTGAAGTCGGCCATGCGGTAGACGTCAATGGGGACCGTCTTGCCCTCCAGGATCGCGTTCGTGAAGTAGTACGCGGTCTTGATGTCGGTGCCGCCGTGGCCCGAGCCGACATCCTCCTTTGCGGCGGTGCCGATGTCCACCCGCTCCCAGCCCTCCTTCTCCTCGCGGTCGCGGTCCAGCCTCCGGCAGAAGCCCTCATGGCTGTACCACTCAGCGCTCCCCAGCGTCCCGAACAGCCGGTAGTTGTGCGCGCCCGGTCGCCGGGTGTTCAGCGTCACCATAATCTTGATGATGCTGCCCTTGGCGGTCTGAAAGAGCGCGATCTGCCCGTCGGCGCGCAGCGGCGCCTCCTCACACCAGTACGGGCCACTGCGGCACGCGACCGACGCCACCCGGTCGTCGAGCACGTTCAGGATCGGCCCCAGGTCGTGGGTCAGATACTGGATGGGCGGCTGATCTGCCCGCCATACCGGCCTTACGCCGGTGATCCCCTCTTCCCTGACCTGCCTGGGTGAGTACGTGTTGCCCTGATCATCAACCATGCTGTTGGGCAGGTAGTGAAGGTACTCGCCCTCCGCGATGGAGATGGGCCCGAACCGGCCCTCCATGATCCACTTGCGCCAGTAGCGCAGGAAGTCCATAAAGGCCGAGTTCTCGGCCAGCATGTACTGCTTGCCGGTGTGCTCGGCGGCAGCGACCACGTGCAGGATCTCCTCCTGGGTGAAGGCGCCAGGCACCTCGGACATCACGTGGCAGCCCGCCTCCATCGCCTGGATGGCGTGCCCGGCCTGGCAGCGGCCGTTGGTGGCGATGGCCACCGCGTCCGGCTGCATCTCCAGGAGTTCCTCGAACTCGCTGACCATCTCGATCTTCTCCGGCGCGATGCGCTCCAGCGCCTTCTCGCGCCACTGCTCGATGCGATCCGCGCAGCCGATGACCTCGGCGTCCTCTACCGCCATGAAGTTGCGCAGGTGCGAAAAGCCCCGCCGCAATCCGAGGATGCCAACTCTGAGCTTGTCCACTGCAACACTCCCTCTCTGCGTGAATTGCCGTCTCTCTACTGCTCGCCGTCCCAGAGTTCCCACAGCATGACCTGCACGGCGTCCGCCATCTGCCTGCCGCCGTCGGCATCGAGGCGCCGGGAGAGGATGGGCTTCGCTCCGTAGGCTCCGCGATGCGCCTGGTCCGTAGTCGGCACGTACCCGAACCAGTCGTTCGCCAGCTCGACCACGAACGTGTACTCCGCCGGCGACCAGTGCTTGATCTCCAGGCCCCACCTCGTGAAGAACTCGCCAGGCAGGCCCACGAACACCAGGTCTCCCACCCGCAGCACCTGAACCGGCACGTGCGCCGTCTCACCGTCAGACTCCCAGCCGTCAGCGCGGTCAATGATAGCCTGCTCGAAGTAGGCGAGGTCGTCGCGTCCGCGCAGCTCTTCGATTTCGGCCGTGAACTCCTCCGTGCGCGTGTAGTAGGGGATGTCCAGCATCCGCATCGCGCCCGCGCACTCGGAGCTTTCCAGGGGCTCCGCCTTCTCGGCGGCGTTCATGGCCAGGCCGGCGAGGGCGCGGCCCAGTTGCACGGCCTTTGCCGGCCCGGACTGCGGCAACCGGGTCTCGCGCCATACCCTCGGGGCGAGGTCGCCGCAGGGCCCGTTGAGAAACAGCGCCACCGTGTCGTCTCCGTATGCCGCGCGGATGGTGCGCGGGATCTCACCCGGCCAGTCCGCCGAGATGAAGTCAGCGCTGCCGCCGCCGATGACATCCGCGTGCGTCGCGTAGTTGATGACCATCGCCCGCATGTTGCCCTCGTGGTCCCGCACGCCGAGGGCAAGCAGCTCCGGGTCTATCGGACCCGCCGGCCCGATGAGGTCATCCTGCTGTCTGTAGAACACCTCGCTTCCGTTCTTCCTGCGCGCGACGCGATTGTGCGTGCAGTAGTCATCCTCCTGCCGTCCGGGGAAGAGCAAAGCATCAAACATGTTGTCGCTGGCCCGGGCCACAGTGTCGGCGATCATCTCCGGCAGACTACTCAGCCACTCCTCCTGGACCCAGCGCGGTCGGAGGCGACGTACCGCCGGGCCGGTGTGAGTGTGCGTGGCGCAGATGAGGACCTTGTCAGCACCGATGCCCGTGCGCTCCTGTATCTGCGCGCGTGCCACGTCCGCCCACTCACTGACGACACACACCAGGTCCAGGCTCACCAGCGCGATGCGCCCGCCCGCTCCCTCAAGCACCAGGGCGCGACAGTACAGGTCATCGCGCACGCGCGTCGCCAGGCGGTCGTGAAAGTAGCCCGCCAGATAGCAGTCCAGCGGCGGAGTAATGACGGTCTGGGCCGCTCCCGCCCTGATCTGCGGCAGGTCCTCGACGTTGTACGGTGATTCAGACATTGCTTCCGGTCTCCTTCACAGTGACATCTTCGCTCCTGGCGGCAGCGACGCGCCGCGCACGATGCAGCGATGCACCTACGGAGCTGTGTCCGCCGGCGGCTGGCAACCCTCCCACAACTCCCACATCATCACCTGGACGGCATCAGCTATCCGCCGGCCACCATCGGCAATTAGCCTGCGCGACAGAATCGGCTTGGCCCCGTAGCCGCCGCGCTTGGCCTGGTCGGTGGTGGGGATGTAGCCGAGCGCATCATTCGCAAGCTCAATCACGAAGGTGTGCCGCGCCGGCGACCAGCGCTTGATTTCGTTGCCCCACATGGTGAAGATCTCGGCCGGCAGTCCCACGAACATCAGGTCCCCAAGGCGCATCACCTGGACCGGCGCCTCCGCGATCTGACCGTCGCGGTCCCAGCGCTCCACCGATCTGATGGTCGCCTCCTCGAAGTACTCCAGGTCATCCCGCTGGCGAAGGGCCTCGATCTCGGCCATGAACTTCGCCTCCCGCGTGTAGTACGGGATCTTCAGCACCTTCATCTCGGCACCACACTCGCCGGTCTCCAGAGGTTCCGCCGGCTCAGTGGCGGCGACAGCAAGCCCGGCATAGGTGCGTCCCATTTGAATGGCCTTGCCCGGCCCTTCCCCGGGGTGGCGGGTCTCGCGCCACAGGCGGTGGTTGATGTCGCCACAACAGCCGTTGACGAACAGCGTGACGGCCTGGTCGCCGTAGACGCCGGAGACGGCCTTCGCCATCTCGCCCGGCCAGTCGGCGGAGATGAAGTCGGCGGTCCCCCCGCCAATCACATCCACGTGCATCCCGTAGTTGACGACCATGGCACGGACCGTGCCATCATGCTCGCGCACGCTGATGGCGAGCAGTTCCGGGTTCACGGGCCCAGCGTGATCTATGACACCCTCCTTTGAGAAGATTTCGGTGCCGTCCTTGGTGCGGCCCAGCCGGTTGCTCGCCAGCAGGGCCTCCTCCTGGCGGCCGACGAAGAGCAGGGCGTCGAAGGTGTCCGCGGCGGCCGCCTCCGCGGTGTCGGCAATCATGCCGGGCAGCCTACCTATCCACTCCTGCTCGACCCCCTCGCCGCCGCCGCGCGCGCCTGGCCCCGTGTGCGTGTGCGTGGCGCAGATCAGGATGTGATCGCCCGCGATCCCGGTGCGCTGCTCGATCTCGGCGCGGGCGGCGTCTCCCCAGGCCCTCTGCACCCCGATCAGGTCGAGAGTAACGATCGCGAGCCTGCAGTCTCCCGCCCCCAGCACCAGCGCGCGGCAGTGCAGATCGTCGCGCACCCTCTCACCGATGCGCTTGTGGTAATAGCCTGCGAGCCGGATGCCCACCCCGGGCGTGATGACCCTCTGAGCAACACCGGCAGGGATGCTTGGCAGGCCTTCGATGTTGTACAGTGATTCAGACATGTCGGGTCCCTTCTTTCGCATTGGTCAGGCCACACAGTAGGTAGGAGGGGCCGGGCTTCAGCTCCGCCCTGCCGGGCCCGGCAAGCATGCGCAGACCCTTGTCGGGCTGGAAGCTGAAAGCGCGCCACGGCGCACTTCCACCTGCGCCAATAAGAGTTGTTTCCCTATTCCCAATCGCCTATTCCCCGCCGTCCTCCCACATCATCACCTGCACGGCGTCGGTCATCTGCCGGCCGCCGTCGCCGCAGAGACGGCGTGAGAGGATCGGCTTCGCGCCGTATGCGCCGCGATCAGCCTGGTCGCTCGTGGGGATGTATCCGAACCAGTCGTTGGCAAGCTCGGCCACGAAGGTGAATTGCGCCGGCGACCAGTGCTTGATCTCCAGGCCCCACCCGACGAAGACCTCGCCGGGCAGGCCGACGAAGAGCGCCTCACCGATGCGGAGGACCTGCAGCGTCACGGGCGCAATCTCACCATCGTGCGGCCACTCGTCGAAGCGCTCGACGATGAAGCGATCCTTCTCGTTCAACTCGTCGCTGGCGCGCAGGGCCTCGACCTCGGCGCGCATCTGTTCGTCGCGGGCGTAGTACGGGATCTCGACCACACGCAGCAGGGCGCTGATCTCGGCCGTCTCCATGGGTTCTGCGGCCTCGGTGCAGTTGATCGCGAGGCCCGCCATCATGCGGCCCATCTGCGTGGACTTGTGCGGGCCCTTACCCACGTGTCGGCTGGGTGTCCAGTGGTGGTGATTGATGTCGCCGCAAGTGCCGTTGAGGAAGACACTGATGCAATCGTCGCCGTAGACCTGCGCGAGAGCCTTTGCCATCTCGCCAGGCCAGCCCGCGGAAATGAAGTTGCCACCCATCGTGTCAGCGTGCATGGCGTAGTTGGAGATCACGGCGTGGACCTCGCCCTCATGGTCGCGCACGGACATCGCGACGAGTTCGGGATCAATGGGGCCGGCCGGGCCGATGACGTCCTCCTTGCCGAAAACCTCGGAGCCATCCTTCTTCCGGCCCAGGCGGTTGCTGCCCAGGCGCGTCTCGGAGTGCCTGCCAGGGAGGAGGATAGCGTCAAACGTGTCGGCGGCTGCCGCCTCGACGCTCGCGGCGATCATGCCCGGAAGCTCCGCGAGCCATGCCTCGTTGGTCGGGATGAGTCGTCCGGCCCGGGTGTCGGGTCCGGTATGCGTATGCGTCGCACAGATCAGCACGTTCGAGGGCGGGATGCCGGTCTGCTGCTCGATAATGCGCTTTGCCGGCTCGACGGTGTCGCGGCTCAGGCATATCAGGTCGCATGACACGAGCGCCATCTTCTCGCCCGCGCTCTCCAGGATCAGCGCGTGCGCGCGCAGGGGGTCACGCACGCCCTCGCTGACCCGGTCGTGGAAGTAGCCGGCAAGCGAGGTGCCAACCGGCGGCGTGATCTCAACCTGCGCGGCACCGGCGCGAATGTCCGGAAGTCCTTCGAGCTTATAAGGTGAGTCGGCCATTTCTATCAGGCTCCCTGTGTCCACGTGCCTCGATGGTGGTGCCTCGGCAACCGATTGCGCGGCGGAGATTGCTATTCGCGCCGGCAGGTGCCCTCACCTCCCACGCCTTTCAACAGACGGGCCGTCTGCTGGCACGATAAGCATTCTGCGCGTGACGCAGGTTGTGCTCTCCTAGCGGAGAAGACTCACCGTGTGACCGCCCGCGAGCCAGCGGGCCACCGAGACGACTTGAGGAAGTGCTGCGAATGCAAGTTGCGCCGCTGACTGCGCTGATGCTGCTGGGCACAATCGCCGGTGCCTGCGCCGCACCGGAGTGCCTGGTGCCCACCGGCGAGTACCTTCCCACCCAGCTCCCCTACACCTATGTGCTGGACCGCCGGAGCCCATTTGATCAGACCTTCCTGGACCGTTACCAGGAGGGCATACCGTCGCTGATAGAGACGGGCACGCTTACCCCGGGGCACCCGTACTTCGGACCGACCTGTGACCTGGCAGCGCTGCGGGCGGGCCGCCCAGAGAAGGGCATAGCGGAGTTCGTCGAGGATTACCGGAGCAGGAGGGAGCAGGCGCCGGAGGCGATCAGACGGCTGCACGAGGCCGGGGCCGACAGGGTGATCACCTACATCTGCATGATGACCACCGGCGGCGACCCGGAAAGGCGCACCGGCTTCTGGCGCTTCTACGACAACTGGGAGGCCTTCGAGGAGTTCAATATCCCCGCCAAGCCTGAGGAAGACCCCGAGAACTGGCAGCAGCGCAAGCCGGACGGCTCGCCCTACATCGCCTACCGGCGCGAGCACCCGCCGTACGCGCCCATCTTCCGCTGGACCAACTGCATCAACAACCCCTCGTGGCGCACCTACCAGCGCTGGGTAACCGAGGAGGCTGCGCGCATCGGCGTGGACGGATTCTTCGTTGACAACGCCGGGACGATGCACTGCCACTGCAAGTACTGTCAGGCGAAGTTCGCCGATCGGCTCAGGTCACGCTACACCGAGCAGGAGATCCAGGAGCTATTCGACGGCGACCTGTCCATGGCTCCCGAGGGCGACCGGAACAGCGACCTGCGCAAGGCAGAGGTGAAGCTGTTCCACCAGGAGAGCATCCACGAGCTACTGTCCGATATCAGGCAGTGGGGCGCGGCGATCCACGGCGAGTTCTTTGTCTTCCCCAACGGGCTGCACCGGCGGGCGCACTTCGTCACCACCCGGTTCCGGGACACGGACCTGGCGATGGACGAGAACTCGAGCGGGGAGCTGGGCGGGAATCCGGGCGCGAGCAGCGCGCACATCATCGCCGGCCTGCACATCAAGGGCGTCAACGACAACATCCTCACCTACAAGTACGCGGCAGGCACGGGCGCGCGTTGCCGTGGCAACGTGCTCGCGTATGCAGGACACCCCAACTCCGACCCAGAGGGCCTGGGAGCCGGCTACAACACCGCCGTGCTGGCCATGGCCGAGCCTGCGGCCTTCGGGGGCGGGGGATGCTACGCCCCGGTGGGTGGGGCCCAAGACCTGGAGCGGGCCATCGCCCTGATGAACGACTTCTTCGACGCCAACCGCGGGCTGCTGGAGGGCAAGTACCCGTTCGGGCGGGTGGGCGTGCTGGGCTTCGCGCTACCGAACTACTTCGACGACGCGACCGCATACGCTGCGACCGGCCAGGTGCTGAAGCTGCTCATGCGCGCCCACATCCTGGCCGACATCATCCCTGAGCGTGTGTTTACACCCGACTGGATAGCGCGCTGGCCGGCGCTGGTGGTTCCACACGTGCGCATCATGTCCGACAGCCAACTGCAGGCGCTCGTTGACTACGCGAAGGCCGGCGGCAAGCTGGTGCTGCTGGGCTCAGAGATCGCCACCCGCGACCAGTTAGGCCGCGAGCGTCCGGCCGAGGAGATCCAGCCGCTGCTGGAGGCCGCCAGTGCGAGCCACGGGCTGGACTTCAGCGCGTGCGTGCGGGAGGGTGGGCCGCTTCATGGCCTCGCCCTGTGCGACCGGGAGGTGGCGCCGGAGGCCCGCTTCGCGGCCTATGTGGATCACCCGGATCGGCCAACCGAACTGATCCTGCACGCGGTCAACTATGACGTGCAACTGGGGACGGCGCACGGTGAGGTCGGCGAGGTGGAGAACCTCGGGCTCTCAGTGCCGCTCCCGCCGGGAACGGCCGCCGCGTCGGCCACCCTGAAGGTGCCCGGCGAGGAGGATATCTCCCTAACGGTAGAGTGCAAGGCAGACCGGGCCAGTCTCACGATACCGATGCTGCATATCTACGGCATCGTTCACATTCGACTGACGGGGGTCGGACAATGAGAGCGCAGATCGGCCTTGCCACGGCTGTAGTTGCCCTCGCCGCCTGCGCGCCGGCGGCCCCGGCACAGGAGCAGGCGACGCTGGTAGTTCGGCACACTCACTACTTCGTGATAGTGAACGACGCCGACGACGCGCCGACCATATCGGTGCAGAGCCGGCAGTACTACCGCAAGCCGTACCCGCTGGAGCTGCTGCTGGTGGATGACGAGGGCCAGGCGCGACTTGAGATGGCGCTGCCGATTGGGACCGAGATGAGCCAGCAGATACCGGGCGCAGCGGCGCCTTTCTACCTGCTCGTCGCCCGGCCGGGATCGAACGGGACCGTGTTCGACGTTGACCGCCCATGGGCCATCGCCTGTGGCGGCGGCAACCGGAACCTGGGCAGCAACCAGCAGGTGCCGCAGATGCACCTCTACGTGCCCACCGAGTGCGAAAGCCTCGAGGTGTTCATCCAGGCCTACTCCCCCAACGAGGGTGCGAGGGTGACGCTGCTGGACCCGGACGGCAACGAGGCGCTGCTCCTGGACGGGGAGTTCGACGCCGCCGAGACGCGTAATGTGCCGGTGCCGGCGGACATGCGCGGTCGGGTCTGGTCGCTGACGTGGGCTAAGCCCCAGACCGTGGACGCGAACCTGGATGACGTGAACGTGGCGATCAACGGCTATCTCGCGCCGCTGCTGTGGAAGGAGAGGCAGTGGGCGGAGCGCTACGGGCCGCTCATGTGGGAGCGCCACAAGCCCTACATCAGGGCCGTGGCTGGCCCCTAGCACCGCGCGGTCGGCATCATAGCGAGGAGGAAGTGTTGCCGATGAGAGCTGACGCAGCCGCCTTGTTGCTGGTTTTTGCCGGCGCTGCGGCCGTCTCGGCCGCGCCCGAGTGCATGGTGCCGACCGGGGAGTACCTGCCCACCCAGGTTCCCTACACACATATCCTCGACCGCAGTGACGTCTTCGCGGAGGACTACCTCGACCAGCTCAAGGTCGGGCCACCCTATCTGCTCGAGAACGGCAATATCACCGCTGGCCATTCCTACTTCGGGCCGATGTGTGACCTGGGCGCTCTCCGGCGCGGCGAGCCGGAGCCGAGCGTCGAGGAGTTCGTGGAGAAGTACCGCGACAAGTTCGCGGCCACGCAGGAGTACGTCAAGCAGGCGAAGGCACAGGGCGTCAAGCTGGTCACCGCCTACATCTGTATGATGACGACTGGCGGCGATCCCGAAAAGCGCACCGGCTTCTGGCACTTCTACGACAACTGGGACGCGTTCGCCGAGTTCCACATTCCGCCCAGGCCGCCAGATGACCCGGAGACCTGGCAGCAACTCAAGGCCGATGGCTCACCCTTCATCGCATACACGCGCGCCCATCTTCCCTACAAGCCGATGTTCCGCTGGACCAACTGCATCAACAACCCCTCGTGGCGGACCTACCAGCAGTGGGTCACCGAGGAGGCAGCGCGCGCGGGCATTGACGGTTTCTTCGTGGACAACGCAGGCACGCAGAGGTGCTACTGCAAGCACTGCCAGACGAAGTTCGCCGAGTGGCTGAAGTCCCGTTACACCGAGGAGGAGATAGAGGAGCTGCTGGGCGGCGACCTGTCTATGTCCCTGGACGAAGACGAGCATGCCGACCTCAGGAAGGCCGAGGTGCAACTGTTCCGGCAGGAGAGCATCCACGACTTCCTGGCGGACGTGCGGCGCTGGGGCTCGGACATCCACGGCAGCTTCTTCGTCTTCCCCAACGGCCTGCACCGGCGCTCGCACTTCATTGGAACGCGCTTCCGCGACTGCGACCTGGCGATGGACGAGAACTCAGTGGGGACGGTGGGCACGCATCC
>CBFDBV010000068.1:0-14545 GCA_965603135.1 uncultured bacterium | reverse complement strand
GTGTGGCTGGACGAGGCGTACGTGCGCTTCCCGACCGGCAACTTCGCGACGTGGACCGTGGGACGGCAGAAGCCGGTATACGCCCTCGGTCTGGTCGTTGACTTCGACCGCCAGTCGGGCCAGGGCGTTCGCGGCGAGATGCCGTCCCTGTTCGGGACTGGCCTCGACGTGGAGTTCTTCGCGGGCAATGCCGACGAGGCTGGGGACGGCTACGGCTTCCTGCCGACGCCCGACGCCGATTGCGGCCCTTACGTACCACCGGCCGACTATGCTCTGGACAACGACGGCTACCTCTCTGCCCGCGCGGTGTACGGCAGTGGTGGGAGCTGGGGGATCGGGGCGAATGCCTTGATCAGCGGCGTCTCCCGGACGAATACGATGGTCTATGATGGACCTGATGCCGGCAGCGCATGTCCCTGGCTGATTAACGACGAGGTCGCGGTAAGCGTTGACTTCTGGGCGGAGATCTGGGACCGCGAGATCTACTTCGAGGCGGCCCGGATCGAGCAGCACTCGGATCGGCCAGTGTACACATTGGAAGGCCACCACAAGCCCTGTGCCTACATGGGGAGCGTGGAGTTGTGGGAGACCGACAACTTCAAGCTGACGGGCTTCTACTCGAGCGCGGATGCCGAGTACGACATCTACTACTCGAGCCTCAACCCCTACTTCGAGACGCTCGACTGGCGCGCGCCGAGCAACCTCATCCCGTGGGAGGCCTGGCTGCGCAGGCCGCTTGTAATGACCAACGTCAAGGCCATCGGCGGGACTCTGAACTTCGACGTGGCCGGCCTGCCCTTCGAGGTATGTTACTATAGCCTCGATGCGCTGGCGCCGACTTACTGGAACAACTCCCCGCTGTCTGCGCTGGCCTACGACACCCTCTACGCTGTCAAGGTGACGAAGGAGCTCACCAACGGCGTGGACTGTGTGCTGACCTACGCGCATCAGACAGCAGCCGACGTGCCGTCGGGCTACACAGCGCCTAACGACCAGAACCTCCTACAGGCCGGCATCATGGTCGGCTTCTAGGTGGTCCTCAACCTGGCGTAAGCAGTAAGGAACGGGGCCCTTCGGGGCCCCGTTCCGTATGTACGCGCGCTATGCGGGGGTGTTGGGGTATCGGGTCACCTGGGGGGGCGGCGAAGAAGATCAGATCGCGCAGGCCGGGGAGCTTGCGCCAGATGAACTGAAGACGGGCGTAGTACAGCCACCGGTGGCGGCGCAGGCGGGCGCGGATGCGCGCCGCCGCAGCCGGCAAGATCGTCCGCAGCAGCAGGTGCGGGGTCCAGGCCGGTGACCTGGAAGCCCTTCTGAGCCAGGGCGCTCGCGAGGTCGCCAGCGCCGCAGCCGACACCCAGGACGCTCGCGCCTGCGGGCAGCTCCGAGGGGACGAGCTTGCACAGCAGGCCCTTGCTCGCGTCCCTGACGTGCGCGATGGCGAAGCGCTGGCCGCTGCCCGGTCGGTGCAGACGCCCTGTCTGGGTGCGGCCGCTGACGCGAGCCTTTTCCTGCTCAGTCAGCGGCGGCCATAGCATACCGAGCCCGCAGTTGCCGCAGGCGAGCAGGCAAAACTCATAGTCCGGGTCGCACTTGTACAGCGTGCGGCGCCACACCTCGACAGGCTCGGTGCCTGCACATATGCACTTTTAGGCCGAGTAGTCCATAAGCTGACTCCGCGACGGAGCGCGCTGCCCGGCTCTTGCCGGGCTCCCGCTCACTCTGCCTTGAGATTCTCTGCTGCGATGATGAGGTTGCGACCGAAGAGCACGTCTGCTGAGAACATCGTCCTCAGAATCTGTCGGTCGGCTGCACGCTGCTGGGGATGACGCTCTTTCCCGAAGGCGTGCGCCGTGTATAGGCGGGCCAGGGGATAGAGGAGATAGAACCAGATACTGCGATAACGTCTATTGGACGAAAGGACGCGGCGTATGTGAAACCCGTTGGTGTGCAGCATGTAGCGAACCTGCGCGCAGGTCATCGGGTTGATGTGATCGCTCACCGCGTTGGGCTCAAATTCATTGCACGGACGTGCGCTCATACTGTAGAACCCTGACAAGAAGAAGCGCACCCGAGAGCTGACACTGGCGAAGTTCGGCAAAGTGATGATCAAGAGCCGGCCGGGGCGCAAGATGCGAGCGCACTCCCGGACGAAGCGGTAGGGCGCCTCCAGGTGTTCTATGACCTCGGAGGCGACGCACACGTCGAAGGCGTTGTCGTCGAAAGGCAGCCTCCGGTTGAGGTCCGCCCGATGGCAAGCAATGCCCGCCGGCTGAAAGACCTCGGGGAAGAGGTCACAGGCCTGCACCTGGTAGCCGGCGTCCGCGAGCCGTGCGCTGAGCGCTCCGGCTCCTGCTCCCATGTCCAACACGTGGCTGCCCGGCGGCGCCTGGGAGAGCACCGAGAAGACGGCGTCGTGCGTTGGGCGATGCCCGAGGATCGGGATGCCTCTATAATGGTGTTTCGCTGTCGCCTCTTCGGGCGCTTCCAGAGGCTTCTGAACCTGGTCTGGCAGCCGTTCGGACTGACCATCCATCGGGCTCGGCCTCCGACCTTTCCGCTTACCGCAAGTGCAAAGAGAGAGTGTAGATATCCGTTAGCCGCTCGGCCAGTCGTCGAGGCGGCACCAGTTTGCGTATCGCGTGGGCCAACTGTAAAGACTCCTCAGTGATCTCCTCGTACGCCCTTGTCGCTGACCGTATCTGCCGCGCCAGGTACGGCGCGGCCAGGGGCGCCAGGCGCATCGGTAGTCCCAACGGGCCGTAATCTCCGAAGTTCAGCGCGTCGAGCCGCTCGAGAGTCGCCGTCCGCACCACAGGACCGATGCCGATGCGGCCGATGGGAATCAGCGGCCGCCCTATTGCGATGGCCTCACGCGCAGCATAGCCGGCGCCGAAGCATAAGTGGCTTTCGCGCATCATCTCATAGGGAGCAGAGGCAGTGGCCGGATGGATGAAGAGTCTTGGCCGCCCGAGGCGGGCGTTCAACTCCGCGGCCTTAGTTTCCAGGATAGGCCGGCTCGGGTCGCTGCCCACGAAGTGGAACTCGAAGTCCTCCGTGGGCAGAGCCCGTGCCAGGGCATCCATTACCACCAGGGGGCAGTGCCCCTTGGTCGGCATCCTCAGCGCCCGCCACTTCCGCTTGTGAGGGTAGCGCATCCCCTGTACCATGAAAAAGCGCCAGAGACCATTGCGCGGCGGTGCTTGCTGAGTCGGTTCAGGAAGCCTCTGCAAAGGTATGGCGAGCAGAGTCTCCTGGATGCGGCGACCGGCGATGATTCGCACGACGACGGGCACCAGAGCCCGGCAGGGAGCCACGACTACTCCGCGCTGGTGCAAGGCTGCAATGAGGCTCAGCGTTGCCCGCTTTCCGTGCAGGGTGCGCACCAGTCCGCACCGGGACGGTATTTCCCGGAACCACGGGCGGAAGCGCAATCCGCCGATGTCGAAGACCACCGGCTCGCCGTGTGCCCGGGCGGCGCCGAGGACCTCCCCGACGGTCCCGATTGGGGCCCATCCCTGTGTGGCATCGTACGCCGAGACCGTGGCCTGCGCCAGCGCGCCACCGGGCTCGCCGCTTAGTGTGAGCGCCAGCACGCGCAGCTCGCTGTCTTCTGCCCCCTCGAGCGCTGCCCGAATGTATTGACCGCCGTGCCCGAAGGTGAGCGCTATCATTGCGCGCGCTCCTCCCTACCCATCAGCTCCTCGCGCGGACCTCGGCTGCGACAACGCTCCTGGCTCGGTCGCGCCGCCACCGGAGGACCGCCTACTGCTCTGGAGCTCATTGAGACTTATGCTACGGAGCGCGCTATTCGGGTCGCAGCTCCTTGGGTTAGTTGGCGGGTTCCGAGCGAGGGATCCGGGCAAACGCGGCGAAAAGTGCATACAATCGGAAAGGGCTGATAGTTGCGTGCGCCACCTGGGATGTCGCAGCAGGCAGCTTATAGTCGCATTGCTGGTGGCATTGGCCACAGCTACTACGCTGGTCAGCCGATGCCTGGGCGGCACTGTCACGCGACCCTCGCCGGAGGTGCTGCGGGAGCACCTGCGCGCGATTCTATCCTCGCGGGCGTACCAAGTCAACCCGCCGCTGGGCTGGCAGCTTCAGAGGTGGCTCCTGGAGCAGTTGGAGCGCGTGCTGCGCTGGCTCCACGGTCTGTCGGAGGCCGGGCCGTTCGCCGGCCTGCCTCAGTATCTGTGGTGGGTCATCGTCGGCATTTGCGTGCTGGCGCTGGTGCTGCTGCTCTATCACATGGCGATCACGCTGCGCGGACTACTGGAGGGGCCGACGCGACGGGCGAAGGAGGGGGAGCGGCCGGCGCCCAGGCGTGGCAGCCCCGAGCAGGCCCTGCGCGCGGCGAGAGATGCCGCCGCCCGGGGAGAGTTCAAGCTGGCCCTGCACCATCTCTACCAGGCGGCTCTGCTCCGGCTGGATCAGAGAGGGGCGCTCAGGTACGCTCCCGCGCGCACCAACTGGGAGAATCTATGGGGGCTGAAGTCCGCGCGACTGCGCACTGCGATGGAGCCCCTGACCCGCGCCGTGGACGATGTCTTCTACGGCGGCAGGCGGGCTACCGCCGAGATCTACGGCGACTGCCGGAAGCGCGTGAGGGCGGTCTGGGATGCGGAGGTGGGCGGGAGTGAGTAGGCCCTGGCGGACGTACGCGTTGCTGGCAGGCGTCTTGGTCATCTTCGTCATCGTGGGCCTGGCTGGCTACTGGGGCACGGGCTTTGACCCGGTGCGCGATCACTCCAGCGAGCGCACGAATCCGTGGGGCACAAAGGCCTATCGCGAGCTGCTCCAGCGGTGCGGGCTGAAGACGGCCACCTGGGACCGGCCTCTGACTGAGCTGACGGGCAGCGTGAAGCTGCTGATGCTGTTCGACCCGCAACGGCCGATCAGTGACGAGGAGCAGGAGCGCCTGCTGGCGTGGGTGCGTGCCGGCGGCAGGCTGGTGCTCGCGCCGTTCGGGGAAGGGATGGACAGCGTTCCGTCCTGCTGCCGCGGCGGCGCGTGCGCAGTGCGCGGCCCGAGCGTGCAGCAACTGCTGGCGCGCCTGGGGCTGGTGCTGAGCGAAGACGGGGAGGCCAACGAGCAGGCGCGCGTCGGTGAGGGCTCGCCGCTGACAGCGGATGTGCGCCGCGTGAAGGTGCCCTCCGAGTACCGCCTGGAGCGCTTCAAAGACGCCAAGCGCCTGGGCGAGAAGCTGGGCAGGCAGGGAGTTGAGGAGGAGTGGGTCGCTGCGCTGAAGCTGCCGCAGGACTGGGGGGCGCGCGTGCACCTGCTGGTGGACGGGAAGCCGGCGCTGGTCACCGTGAGTTGGGGCAGAGGTGAGATCCACGTGCTCGCGGAGGTGGAGATGCTGGCCAACGGCGAGATCGCCGAGGCGGACAACGTGGTGCTGGCGGCGAACCTGGCCTTTGCGGGCGGAGCGCCGAGCTGCGTTCACTTCGATGAGTACCATCACTCCACCGGGCGCGTGTTCGGCGCCGGGGGCGAGGAACTGGATGTGCGGCCGGTGAGGTGGACTATGTGGGCGATCCTCGCGGTCGCGGTCATCTATGCGCTCGGCCGCGCCCAGCGCTTCGGCGCGCCGGTGGTCAAGAGCGATGAGGCGCAGCGGTCATCGGCTGAGTACGTGAGGGCCTTCGCGGAGATCTACTGGCGGGCGCAGGCCAGCGGAGCGGCTCTGGAGATGCTGGCGGCGGGCTTCCGCCGAAGGCTGGCCCAGGCCGTGGGCGTGCCGCTGACCACTGACGAGCGGCGGCTGGCCGAGGGCCTGCGGCGACGCGGCCTTCCGGGGGAGGAGATGGTTACGCTGCTGTGGGGGCTGTTGGAGGCGGGGCAACAGACGCCCCGCGAGGCCGCGCTGGTGCATCTCGCCATGAGAATCGAGCAATACGAGAGGATGCTGTGAGCGATGGCACAAGAGAACGGGTCGAACCCGACCGTGGCGGCGAGCGTGGCGCAGCGCGTGCAGGAGATGATGTCGCAGGCGATCGTGGGGCAGGAGCGGGTGGTGCAGGAGCTGCTGGTGGCGGTGCTTGCCGGGGGTCACGTGCTGGTGGAGGGCGTGCCCGGCGTGGCGAAGACGCTGATGATCCGGGCCCTGTCGGCGTGCCTGGGCCGGGAGTTCCGGCGCGTGCAGATGACCCCGGACCTGATGCCCTCCGACATCGTCGGGACCTACGTGTACGAGACGAAGACCGGCGAGTTCCATCTGCGCAAGGGGCCGATCTTCACTCAGATGCTGCTGGCCGACGAGATCAACCGCGCGCCCGCGAAGACGCAGTCGGCCCTCCTGGAGGGGATGCAGGAGCGGCAGGTCACCATTGACGGGGTGACTCACCCCCTGCCCGACGGCTTCACCGTGTTCGCCACGCAGAACCCGGTCGAGTTCGAGGGCACCTACCCGCTCCCGGAGGCGCAGCTCGACAGGTTCATGCTCAAGATACTCGTCGAGTATCCCGCCAAGGAGGAGGAGGACGCACTGGTTGGGCGCTACCATGAGGGGTTCGATCCGATGGACCTGCCCTCCGCCGGGCTGAGCGTGGTGGCCGACGAGAAGACGCTCAACGCGTGCGGTGACGAGATACTGAAGGTGCAGGTCGCGTCCGAGGTGATCGGTTACATCTCGGAGGTGACGCGCGCCACGCGCGAGGAGCCCAGCGTGCTGCTGGGGTGCAGCCCGCGCGCCTCGGTGATGCTGCTGCTGACCGCGAAGGTGCTGGCGGCGCTGCGCGGGCGGGCCTATCTGATACCCGATGACATCAAGGACATGGCGCTGCCCGCGCTCAGGCACCGGATGATCCTGCGGCCGGAGGCTGACATCGAAGGGCTGACCGCGGACGACATCATCAGGCAGGTGCTGGACGCCGTGCCTGTGCCGCGGTAGGACACACCGGCGCGCGGCGCTGATCATCGGGCCTTGAGGAGGGCCTCAAGTTGGCCCCGACGGGACTGCTCATCACCATCCTGCTGGCCGCCACGCCGCTGTTCGCGCTGGGGGCGTACGACCTGAGCTTCCCGCAGCTCGGGCTTGCGGTGATGGCGGTGGCGCTGCTGGTCGCGCTGGTGGACAACCTGATCTCCTCGCGGTCGGCGCGGCTTGAGGTCAGTCGCGAGCTGCCGCAGGTTCTCTCGCTGGGCGCTGAGAACCCGGTCGCCATCACCGTGGGCAGCCGCTCGCGGCGCGCCCTGCGCCTGCTGGTGAAGGACGACCCGCCGCAGGAGTTCATCACCCCGAGCCGGCAGAGGTCGCTCCTGCTTGCCCCCTACGACGAGCGGCAGGTGCGCTACGTGACCACCCCGGTCGAGCGCGGGGACGCGGACTTCGGCGACGTGCACGTGAGAGGGCTCTCGCGGCTGCGGCTGAGTTGGTGGCAGAGGAGGGTCAGGGCCGCCGAGGGCGTCAAGGTCTATCCGAGCCTGGTGGACGTGTACAAGTACGAGGCGCTGGCACGGCGGGGCCGACTGGAGGACATGGGCCTGCGGGCGGTGCGGATGAGGGGCGAGGGGACCGAGTTCGAGAGCCTGCGCGAGTACGTGCCCGACGATTCCTTCCGGCGCATTGACTGGAAGGCCACCGCCAAGCGCGCGCAGCCCATCACCCGGCAGTATCAGGTCGAGCGCAGTCAGAACCTGATGATCCTGGTGGACAGCGGGCGGATGATGTCGGTGCACTGCGGCGCGCTTGCCAAGCTGGACCTGTCCGTGAATGCGGCGCTGATGCTCGCGCACGTAGCGGCCACCAGCGGCGACGCAGTCGGGCTGCTGACCTTCGCCGACCGGGTGAAGAGCTTCCTGCCGCCGAGCAAGGGCCACGGTCAGACGCGGCGGCTGGTGGAGGAGCTTTACAACATCGAGGCCGAGCTGGTCGAGCCGGACTACCGAGGGGCCTTCGGGTACATGCGCAATCGCGCCCGGAAGCGCGCGCTGGTGGCGGTCTTCACCGACCTGGTGGATGCCGAGGTGTCGGGGCAGCTCCTGGCCTACCTGGGGGCGCTGGCGCCGCACCATCTGCCGCTGGTGGTGACCGTGAGGGACGAGCAGTTGGCGGCGATCTCCCGGCAGCCGCCCACCGACGGCGTCGGCGCGTACGAGAAGGCCCTGGCCTCGAAGGCGCTGCATGACCGGGCGCTGGTGCTGGCGCGGCTTCGGCAGCGGGGCGCGCTGGTGTGCGACGCGGCTCCCGACCAGGTCGTCGCGATGACCGTCAGCCACTACCTGGCGATCAAGCGGCAGGGGCTGCTATGAGCCGCGCTCGCCGGCGGACTGCTTCCTGCGGCGCAGCGCATCGCCGAAGAAGAGATAGAGGCACAGCACCAGGCCGGTCATCGCGCCGAAGATGATCCTCGGCTCGTTGGCTCTCAGCAGGCCCGAGGCCTGCGGGCTGAGGAACCCCTCGATGGCGGCCGCGATGCCGAAGATCGGCAGACACGCAAGCACCAGGACGATGGCCTCGCGCGCGGCGGCCGACAGAGCCTCCACGCGCAGCCGATCCCCCGGGCTGACCAGCGCCCAGCCCAGCATCAGGCCCGCTCCCCCGCAGATGAAGATGGCCGACAGCTCCAGCACGCCGTGCGGAGCCACGATGGCGATCAGGTCCGCTGCCCGGTCGTGATAGGCCCCCACGCCGATGAACCCTCCGATCATCAGGCCGGTGGTCATAAGGATGTACAACGTGCCCAGCCCGAAGACTATCCCCCAGGCGAAAGCGAACAGCGCGACCTTGATGTTGTTGGTGACTATGTACCCGGAGAGCTGGTCGGCGCCCAGCAGGCACTGAGCGTCCTCGAAGTACTTGCCGCTGGGCTCCTCGGTTTCGAGGAAGGTCTCGACCACCTCACGCAGGCCAGGCGAGAAGAGGGCGTCAGCCCAGGCGGGGTCGGTGGCTGCCGCCTGGTAGGCCACCACCGAGGGGACGGCGCAGAGGGCAAAGGCAATGAGCGTGTAGCTGAGCGTGCGGCGAAAGGTCTGCGGCACCCGCTCGAAGAAGAAGGCGGGCAAGTCCAGCTTGCGGCGCCGGCGTCCGCCGTAGATGAGGCCGGCAGCGCGGCCGACGAGGTCGTTGAGATATGCGACCAGGCGCGGGTCATAGCCGCGCGTGCGGGCCTGCGCCAGGTCGGAGGTGGCGCGGCGGTAGAGCCGGGTCAGCTCGTCGAGCTGCTGCGCGGAGAAGCTGCGCAGGCCATCACGCGCGGCGGCATCCAGCAGCTCGATGAGCCGCTCCCAGCGCGGCGTTCCGCTCTCCACGAAGCGCACGCGGTCAGTGCCTCCTTTGGAGCAGGCATACCATGGCCGATGACAGAGATCGCGTCAGCCTGCGAATGCCCGAGCAGATCGAGGTCTCCTATGAGCTTGCGGGCCTGGGTTCGAGGTTCCTGGCCACCTTCATGGATACCTTCATCGTGGCGCTGGTGGTGTTCGTGCTGGCGGTCAGCATAGGGTATCTCAGGAGCCGGTTCCTGCCGGACTTCGGGGAGGGCTGGGTGGCGGCGGTGATAGTGATCTCGTCGGTGGTGCTGCTCTATGTCGCGTACTTCGTCTACTACGAGGTGACCGCTCAGGGGCAGAGCCCCGGCAAGCAAGCGACGGGGCTGCGCGTGATCTCCGTGGACGGCAGTCCCATCACCTTCGAGCAGTCGGCGATCCGTAACATCCTGCGCATAGTTGACGCGCTGCCACCCCTGGCGCTGGCGGGCGTGGCGGCAGCGTTCTGGACGGAGCGCCAGCAGCGGCTGGGCGACTTGGCGGCGGGGACGATGGTGGTCAAAGAAAGGCTCAGGGAGATGCCCGAGGCGCCGGTGGAGCCGGTGCCGGAGCTGCCCGCGCAGCTCAGCGAGGAGCTGCTGCGAGCGGTGAGGGCGGGCGTGCGAGCCGTGAAGCGCGAAGAGGTGGCGACCATCCGGCGCTTCCTCGAGCGGCGCTTCGAGCTGTCGCCCCAGGCGCGGGCCGGGCTGGCCGCCAAGCTCGCGGGCACCATCCGGCGGCGCTTCCCCAGCCTGCCCCCCGAGCAACTGAGCAACCCCGAGCTTTTCCTCGAAGTCGTGCTCCACGTCATTGACCAGGCCGAGTAACGGCGGGCAAGGGGCAATGGGCAAGGGGCAATGGGGAAACGGCAGCCAACGACAGCGAACAGCCCACGGCGACTGCCCCGATCTCGCCCTGCCTCGTGGTGTTCACCCGCACGTCACGGCCGTCGGTGGTGAAGGTGACGGCTCCTTCCACGTCGGTGCGCAGCAGGCGTATGCCGCGGCGCGCCAGGGCCTGGCTCACTCCGCCGCGCAGGTAGTAACGAGCTTCGCTGCCGGTGGAGGCCACGGCCCACGTCGGAGCCACGGCATCCAGCATCCGCTCGATCCCCTCCATCGGACGGCCATGATGGGGGAGCTGGAGCACCTGGGCACCGAGCGTGCGGTTCGTGGAAAACGAGTCGCGCAGCAGCCGCTTGATGCCGTCAGCCTCCAGGTCCCCCGTGAACAGCAAACTGACCTGCCCGTAGGTCAGGCGGACCACGACCGAGTTGTTGTTCGCGTCATCCTCGGTCCCCGTGAGGAAGGGCCGCCGGGGCGCCAGCGTCCTCGCCGCCACGCCTTCCCCCAGGTGCACGATCACGCCCGATCGGGCGGGAGCCGAGCGCCCCCTCAATCGCTCCGGCAGATCCGGCGGCGGGGCCGCGTCCGGAAGCTGAGGCGGGACGATGACTGTGTCCACCGCCACGTGGTCGAGCAGGTGGGGCAGCGCGTTGAAATGATCCGCGTCCCAGTGGGTTATGAGCACGAAGTCCAGGCACCTGATGCCGTGGCCCGTGAGATACGGCTCTATGATGTCTTCGGCGAGGTCGCGGCCGCTGCCGGGCAGATGATCGCGGCCCCCGCAGTCTATCATCATACTCGCGCCGCAGGGCGCGCGCACCACCACGCACTGCCCGGCGCCCACCGGCAGAAAGGTCACCTTGAGGTCGCGTTCCTCAGTGACGCTCAATCCGTGCCCCAGCGCCACGGCCGCCACGAGGCAGATGAGTGCGATCGCGGGCCAGCGCGGATGCATCCTGCTCAGGCGCACATCGAGCGGTCGCTGCGCCGCTGCCATCAGGCCCGACATCACAAGCAGGGCCACGAGCGCGTACCACAGGAGGCACTGCCAGGTTGTCAGGTGGAGATCGTCAACGTAGGAGACAGGCAGCGAGCCAGCCAGTGAATTGACGTACATCACCACGTCAAGGACGATGCGCGACAACCCGCACAGTCCCACGAGCACTATCTTCAGCCACGCGAGCCAGGGAACGGTGACCGCCAGCGCAAGCGGCAGGGCCAGGAAGCCCAGGAACATCGTCACACCGGACAGAGGCACATTCACCAGGTTGGCCACGTTCCCCAGCAGGGCGAACGCGCGGAAGTGATGCGCCAGCAGCGGCGTCGCCAGCGCCCACGCCCCGAGCGTACCCCAGGCGACGCTGCGCAGGATCCGGAGGGATGGAGACATCGGCACGGCGTCGCCTCTGAGCGCCGGGCGAGATGGGATGAACGCTGAGACGCCGATGGTGGCCGCGAAGGTCAACTGAAAGCTCAGCGAAAAGAGCGCGTTGGTGTCCGCGATGCAAATGACGAGGGCGGCGAGGGCGATGGCGGTCGGCAGGTCATAGTCGCGGCTGCCCAGCGCCGCCATCATCAGCAGCACGAACATCGCCACCGCGCGTGCCACCGACGCGCCCAACCCCACGATGAGCACCAGCACGAGCAGCGCGCCGCCGGTGATGAAGATGTGCCACCAGCGGACGGTCGTGAGCCTGGCGCCGGTCAGCCACAAGAGAGCGGCCACCAGCATCGTCACCTGCGCGCCGGAGACCACCAGCAGGTGCACCGTGCCCGCGCGCCGGAACTCCTCCACCACGGCGTCGGGCAGGGGCGCAGCCTCCAGCCCGTAGACCATGCTCATCAGCAGTTGTGCGTGCAGCTTGCCCGCAGCCCCGGGCATGTTGCCCTCGATCCCCTCGTTCACCGCCTTGCGCAGCGTCAGCCCGAAGCGCGCAAGCTGGAAGCCACCGCTCTCGGCCGACCCGCCGGGCGTTACGGTACGACATCTGATCTCGGCGGTCACTCCCCGGCGACGGAGCCACGCCCGGTAGTCGAACGAGCCAGGCTCATCGCTGGTGCGGGGCAGTCTGACCGTAGCGTTCCCCAAGCGCACCGCGTGGCCGAGGCCCACCGCCGGCCCGAGCGGGGCGCGCACCACGGCCAGCCCGCTGGCTGGCTGGAGGCGCCTGCCATCGGCTGGCCCGATGGCGCTGACCCGCACGCGGAACACCTGCCGCCCGAACTTGCTCTCGGGGGCGGTGACGACGGTCCCCTCGATGGTCCGCCTCGCGGGCCGGTCGAAGTGCGAGATGTCGTCCGCGGGCACGGTGAGCTTCACCGAGTGAAGAAAGACCCCGAGGAAGAGGAACGCCAGCAGGACGCTCGCGGAGCTTACGGGAGCGACGTGGCGCGCCGTCAGGACGGTCGCGGCGACCGCGGCAATGCAGAGCAGGCCGGGCAGGACGTAGCCTGGCTGCAAGGCGTCCGCGATCACAACACCCAGGAGAAAGCAGATGGCGCAGAGCAGCATCGGCCGGCGCTTGAGGGTCGTCATAACCGACGCCAAGGGTGAGGCGGCGGTCGGTTGCTGCCGGCGCGGTGGGTGGGAGCTGCTCATAGCTGGTCGGGATCTCCGAGCGCCAGGGCCAGATGGCTTGCGCCAGCGCAACTTCGGTCAGTTCAGGGTCGCGGCCACCCGGATCTTCTCGATGGTCTTCGGGCCGATGCCTTCAACCTTGGCGAGGTCCTCGAAGCTGCGGAACTTGCCGTGCTCGTGGCGGTAGTAGAGGATGCGCTGGGCCATCTCCGGCCCCACGCCGGGGATGCGCTGGAGTTCCTCCAGCCCGGCGCTGTTGAGGCGAACGCGCTGGGGCCTCGCAGGAGTGTCAGGCGCGGAGGCGGCAGGCCTCGTCGGAGGCTGCGCGGTCGCCGTGGGTGGTGCAGGAGGGGTGCTGGGGCGTTCATCACGCGGCTCGTCGGTGATCGCGGGCGGAGGCTCGGCTGCCGGAGGCTCTGCCTCGACGTACACCTGGTCGCCGTCCTCCACGAAGGCGGCGAGATTGAGCGACCCCTGGCGGGCGCGCTCTGTGAAGCCGCCGGCGGCCCTGACCGCGTCCTCCACGCGTGCGTCCAGCGGGAGCGAGTACACGCCCGGTCGCACCACCTCGCCGGTCACGTGAACCCTTATCTCGGTCGGCTCAGGCGGCCCCGCTTCGTAACGGACGTCTTCCCCTTCAGAGTCAGTCCGCCCGCTCTTGCCCGCCGCGATGAGCACCACGCCGACCACGAGCACCCCGAGCGCCAGGGCGAGCACAACCTTCTGCGTTGGCGTCAGGCTCGTGAGCATCCCCGCTGCCTCCGAGGGACCGTCGCCGCCCGCCTACCTGGTGACGAGGTTGACCAGCCTGCCTGGCACGGTGACCATCTTGACGACCTGTCGGCCCTCGAGGTACTTCGCGACGCGCTCGGCCTCGAGGGCCATCTGTGCGACCGCGTCCATGTCCATCCCGGCAGGCACCTGAAGGCGGTCGCGCACCTTGCCGTCCACCTGCACTACGATGGTGATCTGCTCCTCGGCGGCCAGTGCGGGGTCCGCCTGCGGCCAGGGCTGCTCGAAGTGCGTCCCCTCCAGGCCCAGGCGCTCCCTGAGTTCGTCGCAGATGTGCGGTACGATCGGCGACAGCAGCATCAGCAGAGTCTGCACTCCCTCGCTGAAAGCGGCGCGGTCGCCTGCCTCCTCCCCCTCAGTGCTCGCAACGAAGGAGCCCAGCTCATTGCTCAGCTCCATCGTGGCGGCAACGGCGGTGTTGAAGTGCATCCGCTCGAAGTCCTCGGTGACCTTGAGGATGGTCTGATGCGTCTTGCGGCGCAGGGCGCGCTGAGCCTCGCCGCCCTCATCAGAGAGCTGGTCGGGCCAGTCGGGGATGAACCGCTCCCGGTTCTCGGTGACCAGCCGCCAGACGCGCCAGAGGAAGCGGTACGCCCCCACCACGGCCTCGTCGCTCCACTCACTGTCCTGCTCGGGTGGGCCTACGAAGAGGCTGAACAGGCGCCCGGTGTCCGCGCCGTAGCGCTCGTTGATCTCGTCGGGCGTCACCACGTTCCCCTTCGACTTGCTCATCTTCGCGCCGTCTTTGTAGACCATCCCCTGGGTGAAGAGGCGCGCGAACGGCTCGCGGAAGCTGACGTACCCCAGGTCGCTCAAGACCTTGGTGATGAAGCGCGAGTAAAAGAGGTGCCCGGTCGCGTGCTCGATGCCGCCGACGTACTGATCCACGGGCATCCAGTACTCGACATCCTCGCGGTCGAAGGGCGCGCGCTCCTCGTTCGGGCTGGGGTAGCGCAGATAGTACCAGGCGGAGTACACGAAGGTGTCCATCGTATCCGGTTCGCGCTTCGCCGGCCCCCCGCACGCGGGGCACTCGGCGTTCATGAACTCCTCGTGCCGGGCCAGGGGCGAGTTGCCG
>CBFDBV010000067.1:0-14589 GCA_965603135.1 uncultured bacterium | reverse complement strand
GTCAACCAGTGGGCCTCTGAAACACGGCCAAAGCAACGTAGCTGCTCAGTGAATATCCCCAGCCCGACGGGCGGGGACGTTCTCCGCTCATCAACCATACCCAAAGCCCAGTAGAAGGCGTCCCGAAAGGCGTCATCCCGCCCCGGCCACGTCATGGCACATAGCTGCATCATGTAGATGAACAGGCTCTGAGAAACAGTCCGCCCGGCCCTGCCACCCTCAGTTATCGCTCCGCGGAACACCGGAAGCAGCCGATCGCCGCCCTGCACTGGGATCATGTACATGGCGTAGCGTACTGCAGCGTTCCACAAGGAGTCGTCGGGTTCGCGGGAGACGTCCTGTATGAGGTGCTGCACGCTTGAGATCGCTTCCGCGTCTAAGCCTTCGCCGGCCGCCCTCTCGATCGTGTCAATCCGCAAGGCGTAGCGGGGGCCAACCATCTCGCTCCGCCACTTCTCGGCGGAAGCTTCCAGAGCAGGCAGCTTCTTCTCTATCTCCATGAGCCTTTCGTGCTGCGGGTTGTCCTTGCCTGCCTTGGCGTACGCCGCCTCAGCCAGTCTCATCAGGCGGGCGGCCCGCAGCCACAGCCACCGCCACTGACACCGGTCGGAAGGAGCCGGCGACGCGAGGAAGACTCCCGCAAGCGGGTTCGTTCGATCGCCAGCCGCTGCGGCGTACAGCCGACCGGCCATCTCCCATTTGCCCAGCTCTTCCGCCACGCGCGCTGCCGCCGCGCGCATGTTCTGCCGGGGCCAGGGATAGTGGCAGCGCCCACTAGCCTCACCAACGACCTGGATGATCTCCATCATCCCATCCAGGTCTCCGTTGGTCTTGGGCTGCTCAAACATCCGCGCAGCTGCGAGGAACCCTTCGCCCGGGTCTGTCTCAAAGAGCTGCTTGAGATCTTCGACTGTTTCCACCTGAGCCGCCGCCGGCGCCGCTATCGCTGCTTCTAGCGTGAGCCACATCAGCAAGCCAGTCCGGCGTCTCATGACACTCGCTCCCCCGTCTTGCCCCGCTCTTGGCGCGCCTGACCATCCCCTTCAGATTCGACGGCAAACGTCATGTTTCCTCCTGTAAATGCGCTGCGGAGACCCATCATTTGCATACAGCACAATGTGGTCCCGGCGCAATAGCACGCGATCGCACGAGGTGCAGGAGAGCGTTGTAACGCATCCTTCGATCCGCGGACGGGGCCAGCACTATGTGGGGGGTGTGGTGGACGACTGCAGTGTCAGCGGATGGCCTACCAATCGCCGCGCGACATCGCCAGGGCAGCTCTTCCTGAGGCGGGGCAGCGAGCGGCGCAAGTCAGCAACATGGACCAGGTCGCGCTAGAAATCCGGCCGGAAAGGCGCGCTCTTGGTGGTGTGATACGATGGTGTAAGGGCGCGGTGGCCAGTTTCGTGGCGCAAGCTCATGCGGCTGCCCGAGGCCGTGCTTCGCACCGTTTGCCCCCGGGATCCGCGAGTGAGGTACAGTAGCTTCCCAGAGTACGCAAGCCCACTAAACCGCGTGACAAAAGGCCGCGCAAAGGGTCGCCTGAAGTCATCCAATTCGCCACCAGCGTCAGGTTGGCCACCGTCGCCGCCATCAGAAGCTGGAAGCGCGTCTTGCTCCGCCCGAAGAACCTGCTTTGACGAAGCCCGAGCTGCACCAGCCGCGCAATCCCATGCTCGAGCACCACCCGCTGGGCATACCGCTGCCGGAAGTCGTCGCTCTTCTCCAAAGCCCGCGCCTGCTGGAGCAGGTCCTCGTCGGGGTGCAGCGTGATAAACCGGCCTCGCCGACGCTTGTCCCTGACGCATTCGGCGTACCGCGGGCAGGCCCGACAGACCTCCTTGTCAAAGGCGAAGCCCTTCACCTTGTCCTGAACTCGGCCCGGTTTCACCCAGGCCTACGTGTAATGCCTGGTCTCATGACCCTCGGGACAGCCCACGCAATCTCCCGCCAGGTCAATCTCAAAATCGTCCTTGCTGAGGGCACGTGAAGTGTGCGGCTTGACGGTCGGCGCGATCACCTCGCGCTTGCCCAGCTCCTTGCGCACCTGCATGCTGCCGTAGGCCGTGTCGCCGATCACTTGCTGGGCCCCGGCCCCCAGGTTCGCTTCGCTCTCTTCGACCAACTGCTGCGCACGGTCGCCCTCCGGCTCATTGCCGGGCACCACCTGCACGTGGGTCACAAGTTGGCTGTCGACATCCACCGCCACCGCACCCTTGTAGCCCGTGAACGATCGCCCCTGGCTCTTGTGACCGTGGCGTTGCTCGGGCTCGTGCACCGAGAGCACCCGATCTCTCGCCGTCCCCTCGCGTATCCGATTGACCTGCCCCCGCTTGTCGTGCCGATTCTGGTGTTGACCTGCCCCCACAAACGCTACCAGTTCTTATGCGGTACTTTGGCGGGTCCACGCAGCCCTGGGGGGAGGGCCGAGCGTACCGAGGCCCGGAGCCCAGGGCTGGCGCGCCTCCGGGGCCGGGGGCCGGTAGCCCAGTGAGCTGTGCGGCCGCACCGTTGGGAGGGCCTACCCCTGTGCACAGCGAACCTGACAGCAACCAGAGTCTGCCCTGAAGGAGCGTGCTCCCGTGACCTCCGTGAGCCGGCGGTACTCGTTGCTGCTCTGTCTCTCGCTCTCAGCCTTCGCGAGCGTCGCCCATGCCCAGGAGGGGGACCTTCTGCAGAACGGCGGCTTCGAGCACTCGACCGACGGCAAGCCGGACGCGTGGCAGGCGGACGACCTCGACCTGGCCATCGAGGAAGCGGACGTCCACTCGGGCCAGCGGGCCTTGCGACTGAAGACGGTCAGGACCGATGGTCACTTCGCGGCCCTGGCCTATCAGTCCGAGCAGACGCCTGTGGCCGCCGACACGCTGTATCTGGCCTCGCTGTGGGCCAGGGGCAGCGGCCGCCTGCGCCTCGGCCTCCAGCAGTACGGGAAGACCGGCTGGCTGGGAGGCAAGTCGGCCATCCACACCGACCTCACTCCCGACTGGACCCGCTACCAGTTCTACTATGGCACAGTCGGCGCCGACGTGGAGCGCGTCCGCTTCGATATCAACCTCGACGGCAAGGACGCGGTGGGCATCATTGACGACGTCGCCCTGGAGGTCATCGGGCCGCGCGAGCCGCTGGGTGAGAACATCGTCGCTGATGGCGACATGGAGGCTGACGCGGACAGTGACGCCGTCCCCGACGGTTGGCGCCTGGGTCGCGTGCTCACGGACACTGACCGCCGGCTCGCCGTCGGCCCCGACGGCAGCCGGGCGCTGGTGTGCCGCTGCTCTCCAGAGCCGGTCGAGCCGCCTGACTATGGGAAGTGGTGGGACTGGGCCAGTCAGCCCGCGCCCGCCGCTGGCTGGATCAACGCAGCAAGCACCTCAGTCTTTCCCGTCGAGCCCGGTCGCACCTACGAGATCAGCTTCCGCACCCGCGGCCAGGACATCCGCGTATTCCACACCAAGCTGTGGTGGATGAAGGACGAGAAGCAGTCCACGAAGTGGTTCACCATCGGCCCGCGCCACGACGGCTCCTGGGACTGGGAGCAGGTCACGCTCAGCCTCACGATCCCCTCGGCGCACGTGCACTTCTCGCGCATTGAGTTCTGGGCGCTGGCCGCCGGCGGCCGGCTGTGGGTGGACGACGTGTCCATCCGGCCCAGCCGCGGTTACACCACCGGCTGGGTCGAGGAGCGCTACGAGGTCGAGCCGGTCGAGGTCAGGGTCGAACTGCCGGCGGTGCCGCCGCCGATACTGCCAGCGCGCGAGGTGCGCAAGCCAGCCTTCGAAGCGCGCGAGCGCAGCGAGGTCCGCGTCACCGATGACACCATCGCGGTCCTCCTCAGCAACGGCATGGACTTGCGCATCGCCCTCACTGATGGCACGCTCCTGGGCGTCGGTGAGGTCAACCTGGGCAACTTCCCGCTGCGCAGCCCCGGCGCCCCTCCCATCGCCCCGCTCATTGACACCGAGAGCGGCGGCCACTATGTCTCATGCCGGTATCTGAACCATGAGATCAGCGACGACGGAACCGCGGTCCTGCGTACGGCCCTGAAGGCCGCCGACGGGCACGAGGACCGGCTCGACTGGGCCTTCCAGCCGGTCACCCGCACCATCGCTGGTCTCGACTACGTCGGCTTCGCCTATCGTTACGAGTTCACGAGCGACTCGGAGAGCATCAATCAGATAGCCGACCGTTCGACCTGGGAGTTGGCCGGTATCCCGCTCGGCGTGACGGTGGTGACCCAGAACGCCTACAACGTCGAGAACACGTTCACGCTTGCGCCCGACAACGTGTACTGCGGCACCGCCGGCACGCGCCTTGCCTTCGGCGACGGCCTCGACTACCAGTTCGCCCCTGACGGCGCCCTGGTCATCTTCTACGACGAGCCGGTTACTTTCGTTGATAACCGCCGCGCCGGGTCCGAGGAGTACGTCCGCTATCGCGACACGACCCGCTACGCAGGCGAGCGGTCGGCGCGGACGGCGTCCAAGTGCGTTCTGTTCGCCGAGCGTGGCGACCATGACGAGTGGACGCGCCTGCGCGACCACGTTTATGACAAGCACGCCGCCTTCTGGGACATCATCCAGCACACGCCGATGCCGCTGATGAACTGCTGGATGCACTGGAAGGAGCTTGCCAAGCATGGCGACCAGGTCCTTTACCACCTCGCCGACGAGGTCGCGCCGAAGCTGGGCGAGATGGGCTTCAAGGTTCTGGCCCTGCACAGCGTCTGGGGCCGCGGCGGCTGTAGCCTGGATGTGATCGAGCCGGGCGAGAAGTTCGGCGGCACCGAGGCCCTCAAGTACCTGTGCGAGAAGGCCGCCGAGCACGGCATGATCGTGCAGGCCTGGGCGCCGACCGCCCACATGTGGGAGCACTCGCTGCTGTTCGAGCAATACCCGGGATGGTGGATCGAAGGCCCGAACGGCGAGCCGCCCACCACGTACTGCTACCCCGAGATCCGCGGCACCCGGTTCCGCGGCGGCTGGCACGACTACGCCATCGGCCAGTGGCAGAAGATCCGCGAGCAGACCGGCCTGGGCAGCCTGTGGCTTGACTCGTACTGTAGCTTCACGCACAGGATAAGGGTTGCGGACCCGCGGGTAGGCATCGAGCAGGCGGAGGACGTATTCCGGTTCCACGCCGCCCTATCGCAGCTCGGGTACATTGTCTACACCGAGGCGACCGGCACTTTCGGCATTGTCGCTCCCGGCTTCCCGGTCGCCAATCTGGATAGCCCGAACCCGACGGGTCCGGACCCCATGACCCGATACGGTGTCTCCAACTACCTCGGCCATCGCGGCAACGAGAAGCAGGACAACGCGATCAACGACGTTATCACCAAGGGCGACTACTACTACCGCTGCCTGGCCAACAAGGCGCCCTGCTGGCTGAGTTGGCCGGTGTTCTCCCAGACCCCGGAGCGCCACGCGAAGATCGCCCGCGCTAACCGGGACTACAACCAGGTCGTCCACCTGATGAAGTACCGCCGCACCCTACCGGACGACCGCGGCGTCGAGTGGATCAACCCGGACGATAGCACCCGCGTCCTCTTCTCCTTCCGCGAGGCCCGCTACGAGTGCCCGGGCATCACTGCTGCCCAAGACATCACGGAGGACAAGCCAGTCGAGATCACCAACGGTGGCTTTACAGCCCAGGCCTGGCACACCTACCGCATAACGGTCCGGCAGTGACCTGCCTGTCAAGGGCGCTCGCCATGACCTCCTCAAGCTACCCACACGAATGCCAGGGGCCCTCCTTGGGGAGGTCTGGGCCGAGATGGAGCGCGCGCCGGGCCCGCAGCCTTCGTGGGGCTACGTCCCACTCCGGCTACGGCCGACCCAACCCCACGTCGAGGTGCACCTTAGCTTAGCGGCCCTGAGTGTCCGAAATGTGCTGAGGCCGAACAGTGGCAGTACCGTGGGAGGCTGTCAGAGCAAGCGCCCAGCCTGGCGCTGTTATCGGCTTTGACCTTCTCTGGACAGACTGAGACCGCGAGGATGGCGAGCTGGTCTCCGGCACACTGCGCTGGGCAGGTTGCAGCCGCGAGTCGGGCTACCTTCTGTTGAAGCCTGGCGGGCCCTAGGTGACCTACCAGTTGGCTGCTGACGCCGCTCGCAAGGTTGCGCGCTCAGTTCGTGCCGCTCAGTAGAAGCTGGCCGGGGCTGGGGCGCCCCCCGGCCCAGCGAAGGACGGCCTGCCTCAGCCCAACGCCCTCGTCGTCCACGTCCCTCTGACGAACATCGAAGGCCAGCAGCGTTAGCGAGCCAGGGTTCGCTACGCCGAGACTCGACCAGGGGATGGCGACCTCGAAGGTGCACCTGCCGTGACGGCCCGACCGGCCCGGGATCTTGCGTGGCTGAGAGACCTGGCAGGCGACGTCAGGAATCGAACTGCCGTCGAGCAGGGCCTGAGCCCTATGGTCGGGATCGCAGCGCAGCGTCAGAGTGTGAGGGCCAGGCCCGATGACTACCTCAAGCTCGTCCCGCAGGTCGCCGTCGAAGCGCAGGTCATCGTCAAAGACCTCGAAGGCAAGATGGAGCGCTTGTGGGTCCCAGCCGCTCCACATCGCAACACCGTTGTCCCCGCTTCCCGCGTACGAGACGAACTCCCCACCGGCCTCGATCTGCTCGATGCCCCGGGCGATGCGCGACCAGCCCCAGCAGGTAAAGATCCACGCCGCGCTGCGCCCCTTCCACTCGCTCAGGTCACCATCGAGCACCGGCGCGCGAGACAGTGCAGGCGAAGGGAGGAGGTACAGCTCGTCGGTGCTGCTGGCGCTCCCCAGGCTGCCGGCCTCTGCCGCCACCCGTAGCCGAACGTTCTCGATCGGATTGCTCAGAGCTCGGGGCACGACGGGCAGTTGCGCTGTTCCCTCGCCTCCCGACCCAACGCGGTCGATGGTCGCCTCCCACGATTTGAGGAACCACGCGGGGTGAACGCCGTAAAGCGAGCGCTGTGACAGCGTGAGGCGGATGCCTTCGGCCTGCTCCTCGCTCGCATTCCCCACGGTGATGCCGAGCGCCACCTGCTGCCCGTCGTCAATGACAAACGAGAGGCGCAAATCCAGCGGCGACGAAGCCGGCGCGCGCACGCGCTGGAGCCGCGTGACGAACTCGTCCCTGTCCAGTCCGCGGGCCAGCAAGAACACCGGCGCAAGAGTGAGGTCGAACGTCAGGCCCTCTACGTCGAAAGCAGCTTCGGGCAGCGGGTTGAAGTACATGTCGAGCGGCTCGACCTCATCCGCCGTGAGTGGGAAGTGAACGCCGTTAGGGCGGCCCCACAGCGCAGCCCCGACGCGTCCGTGCAGCTCGAACACGTAGGCGCTCGTACCCAACGCCTCGAGTTCGACACCCCTGAACGGCACGGCGTCGGCCAGCAGGTGCACCAGGCAGGTGTACGTCAGGCCGTGCGGCAGTAACGTGCCGTCGTAGTCCATCAGGGGGCAGTCGAAGGTGCGGTGGCCGCCGAAGTTGGTCAGACGACCGGTGTAGTGCCCGATGGCCTTCGCGTCTTGCGCCAGGGCCATCCCGATCATGTGCTGCGCCGTGCCCATGGCCCCGCCCAGGGCTTTGCGATAGTCGGGGGCGGTGTGATAGAAGCTGGGCTGCTTGTCGCGCCCAACGCCGATGATGAACCACTCCTTGCCGTACCGCTGGCACAGGTGTCGGATCTTGCGCGCCTGCCACCCTCGCCCGCCGTAGGTGCTGCCGCCGAATACGTCAATCAAGTCTGGATCAACGTACTCCAGCAGCTCTTCCGTGTAGTCGGGCGTGGCGCTGATGCCGACCTGGGCCGCCTGATCGGCCTCCTTCACCGCGGGGATTGTCGCGTTCAGGAACCGACCGTAGTCTCTAGGCGCGACGTGGCCTTCCACTTCGTCGTCCATCCACCAGTACTTCACCCAGCCCTTGTAGTGAGCGACGACCTGCTCTACGTGTTCGGCGAACAGGTCCAGCTTGGGATAACGGGCCTCGCTGTGCCGGGTGAACTGGCGCGGGTGCTCCATGGCGTAGTCAGGGTCATCCATCCACTCGGGGCAGCGAAAGGGGAAGAAGCAGGGGACGATGTCATAGCCGTGCCTGGCAGCTAGGTCCATCGCCTCGTCGTCCCAGACAAACTGACCGGGCTCAGGCTGGCAGCGGTTGCTGTAGGTGAAGTGGATCTTGCAGTAGAGCTCCCATCGATAGCCCGCTCGCTGCATGGCCCGCATCACATGCGGCGCGAAGTCCATGTTCGCGGCAAGCTCGTGACGGTGTCGCCCGCCATCGGGCCGAGGAATGATGCAGAGCAGAGTCTCCCCGTCGGGCGAGTCAATGTCCTCGAGCGCATAGGTGAGGCTGAAGATGCCGCGCCGCGTCAGGCCCAGGTCGAGGCGCTCCTCCGCCGTGTCGTGGGGTGCAACCGTCTGCGGCGGAGTTGCGCCCTCCGCTATCACCCGCTCCCACACGTCTACCACCCGATATCTGAGCGACACAGTGTGTGCCTGGCCGTCGTCATTGTAGATACGCAGCAAAGGGACAGTCTCGTCATCGTAGACGATGTTGGCGTAGCGTCCGGAGGTCAGTGCGCCTTCGACTGGGCGTCGGGGCCTGTAGTCCGTCGGCGGCCCGTACTCCAGTTGAAGTGCGTCAATCCAGTAGGCCCCCTCGCCCTGGGGCGTGATGCCTACGCAGTAGTGCCCTGCCTCAATGGGTCCGCTGACCGAGAACCGCTGCCATTCTTCGGTGACCTCGAACTCCTGGGATACAACAGGCTTCGGCGTTCGATCCGTGGGAGCGCTGACCGCCAGCGTTACCTTCATAGCGGATGTCGCGCGCAGGTAGGCGGAGAAGGTCAACTGGTCGGCCTGTTTCAGGCTGAGGAGCTTGCTGAACGGACGGCCCGTCGCGGGCAGGCACAGGCTGCGCTTGCCGTGAGCGGCCGTGGACGTGTCGAGGTCATCTTCGGACAGGATGTATCCGTCTCGGGCAGAGCAATAGCATGCCCAGCCATCGTTGATTCCCAGCTCGAAGCTGGAATTGTGCAGCAGATTGCGCTGGCCTGCGTCAACGTCAGCGTCCCGGGTGGCAGCCTTAGCAGCAGAGGCAGCCGCGAACCTCCACGAGGCTGTGAGCGAAGTCCTGCCAGGTACGCGGGCCTGGGCCTTCTCGAAGGCTGTGCCATCCTCCGTCGGCCGTTCGTCGAGGTCGGTGGTTATGTACAGCGTATCTATCAGAATGGCGCGCTCTCTAGATTCCTGAAGCAGCCCGAAGCTTGCCCCGCCGAAATGAACCGCCGTCAGGCGCATCTGCCGGGCCGGTGCCGCCAGGTCGTAGCGGACAGGCCCCAGCCAGCCGCCCTCCTCCTGCCAGCGGAACTCGTGCGCCACCTCACCGATCTGGAGTTCTACCACATTCGGCTCCGGCCGCCACCGGCAACGGAATACCTTAAGGAACACATGATAGCTTCCTGCGGCCACCGGCGCGGAGAGCGTCCTGGTCATCATGAGACCGGTGCTGCCCTTGTGAATGCACGCGACGTAGCCCTCCCGAGTGCCGCGCACATACGTAATGGACTCGAGGGCGTACCATCTGCCCACGTCCGAATCCCAGAACGGGTAGCGAACGATGTTGTCGAACGCCTCGGCCTCGACGAGGATGCCGGCCCCATCGGCTGCCACCGGGACGCGGGAGCCGCAAAGCAGAAAGACAAACGCCAGGGCAAGAGCCTGCACCGGGAGGGCTCGTCTTCCGGCCATATTCCGTTCCCTCTGCGTGCTTCGGTCCCGCCGGGCTCTCATCGCGGCTCCCGGTGGTCCTCGAGTGTGGACAGCCCGAGCTCCTCACGCAGGCCATTGCGTCCACGGCACTGGGAACGACGAATGCCTATCCGTCGCCACACAGTTCCCTGCTGCGCCTGTCCGGTCCTCCCAAGGAGAACCGTGCCCGACAAGCCAGCACGCCCTCGCGGAGCAGATCAGATGGATCCTGGAGGTGTACTGCCCCCCAAGAGTCGGTCCAGGTGTTATGTTAGTATTGGGAGCACCTGGAGGCATGAAAGGGGCAGTGTTATGAGTAGTAAGCGGCACACGGCGGAGCAGACCATCAACAAGCTCAGGCAGGCGCAGGTGGAGCTGCCCAACGGGGCCACGTTGACCGAGGTGCTCGTGGAGCGATGGCGAAGGCACTACAACACAGTGAGGCCGCACAGTTCACTGGGCTACCGACCCCCGGCCTCGGAGGCGCGTCAGCCCTGGGCGGAGGGCCGAGCGTAGCGATGGCCGGTGTGCTCCGCGCGCCTGCGTTCGACCGAAGTCGTTCCCGCGCAACTAAGCCCTGGAATGCCGAGGTGAGTTGTCGTATGTCCAAACCTAGAGTCTATGTCCATCGACTGGGGTCCTGGTATCCCCTCTACATGAATGACGAGAACGAAGCGCACCTGCGGTCGTTCGCCGAGGCGGTATCAGAGGGCGACAGGGACACGGCCCTCAGTGCCGATCAACTCGCCGAGCGATTGACCGGATGCAGGGCAATCCTCTCGCTGAATGGCATTGGGGCCGAAGAGATCACCGCCGACGTACTCGAGGCGGTCGGTAGCATAGAGGTGATCTGCATCGCACACTGGTGGGCCCAACTCGTTGATGCCGCGAGGGAGGCGGGCATACGCGTCACCGAGGGATCCAACGCGAACACGATCGCCGTGGCGGAATGGACGATCGCTGCCGCTCTCATGGGCATCCGGAAGCTGCCGGCGTTCGACCAAGCGCTGAAGGACGGTTCGCCCTGGGCGGAACCTCGCCGGCAGGTGGGATTGCTTTGCGAGAGCACCGTGGGCCTCGTTGGCTTGGGACGGATCGGTTGGTACACCGCTCAGTGCTTCAGAGCACTGGGCGCAAGAGTGATCGCCCATGACAAGGTCGCAACCAAGGCTGACGAGCTGGGCCTGCCGTTGGTTGCCCTTGAGGAGCTGCTGCAGACAGCGGACGTGGTGTCTCTGCACCTTCCGGTTACCGAGGAGACAACGGGCATGTTGGGGTCGAGGGAGTTCTCGCTAATCAAGGACGGTGCGATCTTCATCAACTCTGCGCGGGCGGCTCTGTATGACGAGGCAGCGCTCGTCGCGGAACTGAGTAAGAACCGCTTCACAGCCTACTTGGACGTCTTCGCAACGGAGCCGCTTCCGCTAGATCATCCCTTCCGAACGATGGCCAATGTCACCCTCACACCACACATTGCCGGCGACAATGCAGCCATGTTCCTGCGGTGCGCGCGCGAAGCGATCCAGACGCTCAAGGACTACTTCGACGGGAAGGGTCTCAGGAGTCTGCAGTACAGGTACCCGTGAAGCCACACAGCTCACTGGGCTACCGGCCCCCGGCCCCGGAGGCGCGCCAGCCCTGGGCCCGCCAGAGTACCGCATAGGCACTGGTAGCATCCGTGCTGCCAGACCAGTCGTACGCTCAAGGGGAGTGAGGACACATGGAACTGATCGTTCAGCCGGTCTGCTTCGGCGGCATCGACTGGCAGAGCCGAGAGAAGCTGGAGATGGAACTCAGGCCCACGCCGCTTGAGGTCACGCACGAACGCCTGCCGGACCTGCAGAAGACCATTGAGGGCGCGCAGTGGCGCGATCTGCTGGAGATCAACTCGCCCGGGGAGATCCAGAAGCTGATCCATGCCGCACGCGACTGCGACGCGGTGGTGGCACTGGCCACCGAGCTGCTGATTGTCATCGAGACCGCGAGGGCGCTCGATGCGGTGGGCGTCCCTGTCATTATCACCGGCCGCGAGAACTACCCCGGGGCTTTCTGGGCAGACGTCTACGGGAGCATGAGAGCCGACGGTTGCGATGTCTACTTTGCGATCAACTCTGCCGACCTGCAGAGCCAGGTGAAGGTCCTGCTCGCTCAGAAGATGTTGCACAGCACCCGCGCGCTGGTTATCGGGGAGGCCTGGCCTTCGTTCTCGCAGGTCGGTAACCCCGACTCGCCGCGCGTGGTCGAGGATGCGCTCGGTGTAGAGATCGTGCAGCGCTCCATTGAGGACCTGCGCGAGCTCTGGGAGGGCGCCGACGCTTCGGCGGCCGAGGAGATCGCCGCGCAGTGGCTGGAGAAGGCCGCGGAGGTCGACGAGTCGGCCCGCCGGGACATCGTCGAGTGCGCGAAGATGTACCTGGCGATGGACGCGCTGCTAGAGGAGACCGAGGCCAACGCGCTGACCGTCAACTGCCGCGCGTGGGACCTGCTCTCGTGCGAGGAGTTCGGCGCGTTCTACTCGCCCTGCATGGGACTGACGCACCTGCGTTGGCGCCGGATTCCCGCGGCCTGCGAGGCTGACATCTGCGCACTGATGAGCATGTGCGTGCTCAACTACGTCACCGGCACGCCCGCGTTCCTCGGCAACATCGCACAGATCTTCCCTGAGCGGAACTCGGTGCGGATTGGCGGCCACGCCGCCTGCACCGTGGACATGGAGGGCGAGGGCGGACCGCTGGAGGGTTACCGCCTGCGCGACTACGGCGGGCGCGGCGGCTTGGCATCGTACCTGCCCATCGAGGCCGGTCAGCCCGTCACCATCGCGCGTTTCGACAAGCGCTTCGAAGAACTCTCACTCGCGGCTGGCAAGACCAATCAGACCGAGCAGGGCTTCGAGGTCACGCTGGGCGATGTCTCGGACTTCATGCACCGGTGCCTGACCGGCGACCACTACATCGTCGCCTACGGCGACCATGTCGAGCCCGTCTCGCGACTTTGCGGGCGTCTGGGCGTGGGACCGTTGATCCCGGCTACGGGCACGGCCTGAGGAGCCGCACGCCGACAGGCGCTCTCCGCTGGGAGGGCGCTTGGCATTGGTGGCGGGCCATACGGGACGACTTTGCAGACTTCCTGCGCAGCGACGAGTGCCTCGAGCTGGGGCGGGAAGTCGCGTGACGTCGTGGTTGGCGGTGCTCCTACCAGCTCGGCGAACCGAAGGATGTGCGCAGGGGACCTAGACAGCGCCACCTCAGCAGGATTCTCCAACTGCTCAGCCCATCGTCCTGATGGAACACCGCAGCCGCTTCGTGTGGCGAAGGGGCCCATAAGCCGAGTTGTGCACACACTCTGGGGGCGAATCTGCTGATATTGCGTGGACTCCCTGCCAACGAACGTGCACGTAACCGTGCGTTCTAGCACGCTCGTCTTACTGTTGCCTGGCGTTCTGGGACTTCGCCGTTGAAGGCCACATCACCTTCCAGTCCTTGCCGTTGACCGATATCGCTTCATATGAACGAAGCCCGGCTATGGAGCGCAGCCCGATGTGGGCGCTGCGCCCAGTTCGGGGGGGGGACCGGCGCAGCCCCTCGCCAACAGGGAGGCGCCTACTGTCGGACTACGGTGAGAGCATCTGTGAAGTCGAGCAAGCCGCTCTCGACCAAGTAGCCCAGCGTGGCCCTCTCTGAATCACGAGGGCTGTAGGTTTCTGGATCAACTTCCAGCCTCGGGGGAGGGCCGCTGGTCACTTCAAGTCGGATGTATTCACGTCGCTCAGATGCCTTGAGCGCCTTGCAGCCGTCGTTGGTGGGTTGCGGCTCAAGCTTCAGTCTGCCCCAGTCCTGCAACTGGTCGGACAGCGCAAGCGGCGCGCCCAGCGGACAGTGCGCGGTGTACGCTGCGATGTCAGTCTTGCCGGTGTCTTTCCATCTGATCGCGCACCTTGCCTCTGCATCGCCCTGGAGCTTCTTCAGCGGCAGCAAGTCGTGGTAGAAGACGGCCTCGGCGGCCAGGTGGCAGATGAGCTCCAGTTCGGCACGCACGTACCCGCACAGCGACCTGGCCTCGTCCAATGACAGCAGTAGCATGACGGCCCCGGCCACCGAATGACTGCCGAGGCACTCTCGGTAGAGCCCCACTTCCCACGGCTTGCGACGGCCCGACCAATCTGGCACCTTCACGTCGCCGCACTTCAGGTACTCTCGGAACAGACTTCGCTCAATGGTCTCGGGCCTGCATCCCCGCACCAGCCCAGCGGCGACGTCTCCTGCATACCACGGCAGTGCTTCCGCAACCTTCTTTTCAAGCTGCCCGAACAGATAGACGCCGTATGCTATGTCGTGAAAGACCGCAGCGATCCACCATGCAGCCAGGATGACGCTATCCGTGAGTGCATCCTGATTCAGATTCAGCGTCGCAAGCAATCGTTGAACATGGGCGGGGCGGGATGCTGCCTCCGCGAGTTCCGCCTGTCGGGAAGGCACGATGGTACTCGACCAGTTGCACTCGTCAATGAGCCATCGGCCCAGTGCGGCTGACCTTGCCCCCAAGAACGGGTCCAGGTGTCATGTTAGTATTGGGAGCACCTGGAGGCAATAGGGAGGCAGCGAGATGAGCAGTAGACGGCACACGCCCGAGCAGATCATCAACAAGCTCAGGCAGGCGGAGGTGGAGTTGGCCACAGGTGCGACGGTGGCCCAGGCGTGCAAGAAGATCGGCGTGACCGAGCAGACGTACTATCGCTGGCGGTCGGAGTATGGTGGCATGAGAGTGGACCAGGCCAAGCGCCTCAAGGAGCTGGAGAAGCAGAACGCTCAGCTCAAGAAGCTGGTGGCCGATCAGGCGCTGGACATCGCGATCCT
>CBFDBV010000066.1:0-14742 GCA_965603135.1 uncultured bacterium | reverse complement strand
CGGTATCCGCCTCCCGCGCGGAGGCTTCCCTCCGAATCACCTTGTAGACCTCGTAGAGCACTATCGTCGGCACGAGGATAGTCTCAGCCTCGTCCAGGCACAGGCGCAGCTCGGGAGCGCGTGGGCCACCGGTGAAGACCTGAATCCATCCAGACGAGTCGACCACGATCACAGTCGGTCAACCTTCTCCCGTAGGCCCTCGGTGTTGATCCCCTTGACGAACCCCTGGAGTTCGTCCAACTCAAGCACAGGTACCAGGGAGATGATCCCATGCTTGACCATCACCATCAGCTTCTGCCCGGGCTTCAGACCGATGCGCTCCCGCACCCTCTTGGGGATGACCACCTGATACTTGCTGGAGACGGTCACCTCGTCCATCAGATCCACCTTGCGTAAGACGACATAGGGTTCGATGCCACCATTATCCTACGAGGGCGCGTTCGATGTCAATCGCTCCAGCGGAGCAGCCCGAGCACCAGCATCCGACCGCCCGCCAACATCGCGACCAAGTCCCCCTCTGCATGATGGCCCAGGCAAGGTTACGACGCCTGCTCCTTCGCCTCGCGTAGCCGTCTTATGCCGCGCTTGATCAGGCCCCGGGCCAGCCTCTGATAGGGAACCTCGTGCTCCTGAGCAAGCTCCTTGAGTTCCTCTATCACGCTGGGCTCGATGCGCAGGGTCACGCGCTTCTTCTTCTCCGGCTTCACCTCAATGATGATGTCATCGGCGGGCTCGGTGAAATACTCGTCAGGGTCGTGGGTATCCCAGAACTCGATCTCTTCCTCCTCGGTCTCGAAATCCGGGACGTACTTGGCCTTCCTCATCATCTCACCGGTCCCGCGAGATGCCGCCGTCGTGCGCGGCCAACTCACCTGGCCTCTTGCAGTTGCCTGATGCCGCGCTTGATCAGGCCCCGGGCCAGCGTCTGATAGGGAACGTCGTGCTCCTGGGCAAGCTCCTTGAGTTCCTCTACCACGCTGGGCTCGATGCGCAGTGTGATGCGCTTCTTCTTCTCGGGCTTGATGTCCCAGATGACCTCGTCGGCAGGCCCATCGTCATAGTCCTGGATACGGTGAGTATCCCAGAAAGCGATCTCTTCCTCCTCGGTCTCGAAATCCGGTATGGTCTTCTCCTTCTTCACCCTTTCATCAGTCCTCCTCGTACGCGGTGATGACGCGCGCTGTGTCGCCCTCGATCCTGAAGATGACGGTTAGCGGCCGTCCCGCCACGCTTCGTCCTTCAACGTAGTACCGCCTCTCGCCGCGTCTATCGGGGCCGCGACGCAGTTCCGGGGCACTCGCTACCGCCTCCTGAACCTCATGCCACTCCACATTGTGCTTCTGCAGCATGTGTTGGCGAGCGTAAACGCTCGCCCTCCAATGTCGTATTCTCATCTCACGATTACTCCCTTGGCATTGTAGCAACGTCGTGACGTTTTGTCAATGCAAACGCGGGGCCTTTCCTCTGTCCCTTGCGATAGCAGACCGCCACGGTCTGCGGGGCTGGCGGCGGGCGGGCGCGGCGTCAGTAGTCGCGCAGCTTCTCGAACTCGTCGAGCATCGCCATGAAGTTGTCGTACTTCGTGCCCCACGCGATACTGTGAGACGAGCCCAGCAGAAAGCCCCCGCCGGGCTTCGCCCTCTCCATCGCCCGCCGCACATCTGCGCGCACGTCATCCGGGGTGCCGGCCACCAGGCTGGCCACGTTCACGCCGCCCCAGACGGCCATCTGATTGCCGGCCATCTCCTTTATCACCCACGGATCCATCCCTGCCTCAGGATGCATTGACTGATAGCAATCAATGCCGGCTCCGACCAACTGATCGAGGATCGGCTTGTTGTCGCCGCAACTGTGCTGGAAGAAGTCCAGCCCCGCCTCGTGCGCGCTTTGCACGTTGAACTCGACCGCGGGCAAAAAGAGCCGGCGGAAGACCTCCGGCGACACGAAGGTGCTGGTGGTATGCCCGAAGTCGTTCTCGTTCATCACCCCGTGGAAGCCGCGGTTGTGCCAGCGCTGCTGCTGCTTGCGGGCGCGCGCGATCCCGGCCTGCACGGCGCGCTCGACGACCTCGGGCTGCATCGCGACCTCGACCAGGCCCCTCTCGTAGCCGCCCAGCAGCACCTGCTCCTGTGCCATCGGGAAGCGGCCGATGACGTATTTGTCCTTCGGAACCTGGGGCAGAACCGCGTCAAAGACCTCGTAGGTGCTCTCGTCCTCGGGCCCGACCTCCGGATCCAGGTCGAAGTCCTCGAGCTTGAACTGCCGGTCCCACTTATGCGGGTCCTTCACGCACACGATCTCGTTGGTGACCTCAGAGCGCTTGAAGACGCGCCCCGAGCGGTCTTCCCAGACGCCGTCGCCGATCTTCGTCGGGGCCTCAGGCTGGTGGCCTCTGGGAGGGACCATCGCGATCTTGGCGACGTACATAACATCCAGGATGTCGAGCTTCTGATAAAGCTCGGGGATGTCCTCGATGAGCGACTCGACGATCTCATCGCGGCGGCCCTCCCAGTAGGCTATCTGAGTCCCGGCCTTATCGCGGATGAAGGTCTTCCGGCCAAGCAGTCGCGAGACCGTGTCGCAGTCAATGGCGTAGTTCGCCAGCGGGACCTTGTCAGGCTCCTCGAAGTTGAGGGCTGCCTTGACGCGCTCGACGGAGGTCATCTTACGCACATCCTCTCATCAGTCCGAATTATTCGCGTGGGTCGGCACCTTGGCGAAGGCTGGGCCCTCGTATTCGGGCCCTCCATTCACGGCCCGGTGTCGGCGGTCTCGTCCAGCGCGGGATTGTCGGGGAGAGGTATGCGCCCGCCGAAGATCACCAGACGATAGCGCTGGGGCTCGATGCTCAGCGGCAGGGAGCCGTCAGCGTTCTGCTGGAGAGGCCGGTCGAACATGGCATCGAAGGGTTGCGAAGCGGCGCCGATGCCGAGCGCCTCGCGGTCGAAGCGGACCGCGCCGTCCCAGGACTCGGTGGCGAGGTTGGAGAGCACGATCAGGGCGCGGCCACGCTCTCTGTCCACCCACGCGCTGGCCAGGGGGCCCTCGGGCTCGCAGGTTGCCACCTGGACTTCGCCCCAGTAGGGGACGAACTCGGCGCCATCGAAGGCCGCGCGGATCTTGCGCAGGCGCACCCAGGGCCGGGTTTTGCGACCGTAGCCGGCCGCGTTGCGGTAGTAGCGCACGATCCCGCCGCCGACCACCATCGGCAGGTCGTGCAGCAGGAACATCGCGCGCATCTCGTTGCGGGCCAGCGGGAGGTTCAGGTAGTTCCACCACAGCCCGGTGGTGGCGACGCCGTTGGGGTGCGTCATGAAGAAGGCGCGGAACTCCGACGGGCTGGCGACCTCCAGGATGGTCTCGCCGGCGTGGTAGTGCGCCTCGCCGGTGACCCGCTGGTCGCAGAAGGCGCCGATGCAGTACACCTCCACGTTGTAGTGATTGCGGACGGTGGCGGGCTTCGGCGCCTCCACGTGCGTGTAGACGTAGAGCCGCTCGATGAAGTCCCTGACGGCCCAGATGGGGTAGGTGCCGCGCGGGTGGCCCTCGGCGTCGGTCCAGGCGAAGCCATCCAGCTCGTTCTGAAGCAGGCGGGGCATGCAGGTGCTGTCCATGTAGATGCCGTCGAAGCCGGACTGCTCGATGGTGTACTTCACCCCGTCCAGCCACCAGTCGGCGAACGGGCCGGCGTGACTGTGCAGGAAGCAGCCCCAGCCGATGTTCTTGATCGGCTCGGCGAGCATCTCCTGGCCGAAGGTGGCGAAGTCGGGGATGTTGGCGTTCGCGCCCCAGCCCGAATACGGCCTGATGCAGAAGCCGTTCTCATGAACCAGGCGGACATAGTCGCGCACGAGCCGCTCGTTCTCGGGGTTGTACATCCGCGGGCAGCCGAAGTGGTTGTCGTCGCACATGTAAGACGAGACCTCGTTGATGCCCGCGTCGCGGTAGGCGTCATAGAACTTGGCGCGCTCCTCGGGGCTGACTTGCTTCTTCCAGGGACGGCCCTCGGCGGCTCTGAGAATGGACCGACCGAGAGAGGTGTCCTTGACCGGCGTGACGGTGAGGCCGAAGGTGGTGGCCCAGGTCTCGCGCAGCTCGACCGGCTCGTCCACCATCGCGATGCGCAGGACGGTTGCGTCCTGCTCGCGGACGAGTGAGACGACCTTCTCCTCGTCCTGGTTGGCCCAGCCGCGGTCGCTCTCAGCGAACCACTGAAGGCCGCGGTCCTCCGCGCCCAGGTAGCACGCACAGGTGAAGGGCATCGCGCCCTCCGCGTACTTCTCGAACCACTCGGCCACGCTGCCGGCAAAGAACGTGGTCTGCGCGCGTTGCGGGTCCGTCCAGGTCGCGTGATGGGTGGCGAGGCGCGCCCACTCGGCGGCCACCGGCACCTCCAGCACAAGGCGGTCGAGGGTTGCCGCCCGCTCGCCGGGGTCGAGTTGGAGGTCGAAGCGGGCAGTGCCATCGTAGTGAATCGCTGTGCGCAACTTGAGCCGCAGGCCGCCCGCCTGGCCCTCGGCCTCGAAGACGGCATCGCGCTCGTCGGCGCTGACGCGCCGGAGCTTCCAGGAGGGCTCGATGGCGCCGAGGTCCAGGCGGATGGGGCCTGCGAGCAGCTCCGTGCCACGCGCGATGATGGAGCGCGGCAGGCCGTTATCGCCCAGCTCGATGCGTCGCTGCCAGACCTCGACGGCGTTCTCGCCCACGGTGCGCACCGGCTCAAAAGGCGGCGGGACGACCTTTGAGCGGCCGATGTCGTTGCCGAACCACGCGGGCACGGGCGGACGCGTGATGGTCGCGGAGTTGCTGATGCGCTCGACGCCGTCGGCGCCTATGAGGCGGGCGGTCACGGTCGCCTCCGTCTCGGGCTGGAGCTTGCCCGTGTTGAGGTAGGCGTGCACGGCCTGCGCGTCCGGCGTGACCGAGGCGGTCGCGGTTGCGAGTGCCTCACCCTCGGCTTCGAGCGCGAACTCCACCCGGTCACCGTCGCCGAGTGCCAGGTTCGTAAGCGAGGCCTCCGCGCGCAGCTTGTCGTGCTTGAGGAAGTAAGGCCTGAGCGCGAGGTCCAGGGCCGGCAGAATCGCATAGGGCACGACCTGGGCCGAGAGCACCTCGCCGGTCTCAGGATCCGTGAAGCGGTAGGCGATGAGGTACTCCCCGTTCTCGACGGGTCGCTCCAGGTTGAAGTAACCGGCGCCACCGGGGGGGACGGTGAACGTGTCGCGGCGCTCGGCGACGAACTGATAGCGCTCATTCAGCTCTTTGAGCATGTCCTCCGCGCTGCGGAAGGCCTGGATGTCCTGGCCGGGCTCCAGCACCGGCTTGCCGGTCTCCTGCACGGCTCGCAGCCGATCCCAGAGGTCGAAGAAGGAGAGCGTGCCCGCCGGGCGCTTGGCCGGGGCGCGGAAGAGCTGCGCCTCGCCCTCGAGCGCGCACGCCTGCTGACCCTGGTTGTAGAAGACCTGGCGCAGGCCCATGGTCTCCTGCTCCTGATCGCGGGACAGACGCAACCGGCCCAGGCCGTGCGGGCGCAGGATCGGCCCCTCGTCCACGAACACGAGCCGCGCCATGTTCTCGGAGCGGTAGCCGCCGCCCTGGAAGCCCCAGATGAGGCCCAGGTCAATCATCTTCTTCGCGGGCGTGACCTGCTGGTTCATCAGGTCGGCGAACCAGACGGCGCCCGGGCCGGGCCGCTCGCACTCGGGGAACTGCTCGATGGGGATGGCCAGCTCGGCGTGCCAGCTCTCGCGCCCCGCGCGCGTGGCCTTGTAGACCCACTGCCCGGGCCAGGAGGTGTCGCCGCCGCGGGCATCGAGCGGGCCGCGCATATTGCTCCAGGCGCCCACGGAGTTGCCGCAGAAGGCATAGAAGTGATTGACGCCGTTCTCGGGACGCCCCGGTCGGATGACCAGCTCGAAGCTGTCGTCCTTCCACCAGATGTGCGGATGCTGGCCCGCGGCGAAGGTGGCGCGCGGCGTGGGATGCATAGGCGGGCGGTGGATGACGATGCCCACGTAGACGAACTCGTCATCGTAGCACCAGTAACTCCGCACCGGGAGGTCGCTGAGGCAGCCCGTGTCCACGTCAATGAAGCCGCCCACGCTGGAGGCGTAGTACCACTCCTTGCCGGTCACGTGGCCGTCAATCCTCGGCGGCTCGGGCCGGGCGGGCGGCACGGTGATGACCACCTGCCGCGACCAGCTCTCCGGGATGAGCGTGGGCGCTTCCTGCTGGGCCGAGAGGCAGGCCGGGGTGAGCAGGATCGCCAGCAGCATGAGGCAGACAGTGGGTCCTCGCATATCAGGGCCTCTCCTGGGCTGACCGGGGGGCCTGTCCCCCTCCAGCGCTGGATTGTAGCAGCGCCGGCGCTCAAGGGCAAGCCAGGGCCCCGTCTGGCGCACTGCGCGCCGCCCTGCACGCGCCCCAGGCGCGATTCTGGTTGCGTTTGCCAGCGCCAATGTGGTAAGCTCGCAAGTCCCTGCACCGCGAATCGGAACTATGCGCGCACTAGCGGAGTCTAAGAGTCTACAGCCGCGCAAGAGCGCCCGCGCGGGGACGAGACCTCAGGGCGGCAGAGAGGCGGAGAGGCACGTGCGCTTCAGAACATCCACAGCCTGCATCGCAGCAATGCTCGCACTATCGGCGCTCGTGGCACAGGCGGCCGAGTACGAGGACATCGTGCTGGCCAGCAAGGTCGTGGCACGGATACGCACGGGCGGCAAGTACGGCAGCGTGTCCCAGCGCGGGGCCAAGATAAACCAGGCGATGGTGCAGGCGCTCTCCTACGAGGACTGCGTCAACCCGCAGATGAGCCTCGTCCAGGTCGGCGGCCGCTGGACCGTGAGCGTGGGGAGCACCACGCTCATTCAGGTCTACCCCGAGGACGCCGCCGCCGCCGGGCTCAACGAGAAGCAGTTGGCCGCGCAGTGGAAGGCCGGCATCGCCACCCAACTGCCGCTGACGGTCTCGCTGGTAAGCGCAGGCGGAGCCGCCGTCCCCGACGAAGGCGGTATCGTCCTGCCCTCCGAGCCGAAGCCGGCCGGCCTACCCGCTGAGGATATGCCTCTGGTGGCGCAAGTAGTCGGCGTCTTCGAGCAAGCGCGCGGGATGGATGACGCCCAGTACGAGCAGGCCAGGGCGCAGTTGGTGGCCGGTATGCTCAATATGATCTGGCGCTACCGGCGGGGGCCGGAGGTCGGTCCGCCGCCGGCGACGACCGACCTCACGGTCGGCAACGCGGTGAGGCTGGTGCGCCTGGTCTCCGAGCAGCGCTACAAGATCGAGCGGGATATGATCGCGGGCAGCACCATCAAGCGGGTGCGGAAGAAGTACAACATCCCGCGCGGCACCGGGCCGGTCACGCCTCCGCCGCCGATCGGGCCGGTCGCTCCGCCGCCCCTGCCCAGGCCGCACTTCCAGCCCGGCACGCCCATCGCGAAGGCATTGTTGGGCACGGGTCTGGACGCCGACGACAACCTCCAGAACGCGGGGCAGAACTTCCCCCACGGGGTCCCGCAGGTTATGCTCTACCTCCACGTCAGGGGTGCGCCCAACAACACGATTGTGGGCGTGGCCATCTACAAGGGCGACCAGGTGATCAGTCGGCGCAGGCTCCAACTCTCAGGAGACCGGACCGTTGGAATCAGCTTCTACCCCCAGAAGGCTGAGGGCTTCGCGTCCGGCGACTACGAATGTCGCCTCAGCGTCGCTGACCAGCCGGCGGGCGTCATCCCCTTCCGCGTGGCGGCACCGGAGTAGCCGGAACCAGGGAGAGACAGCGATGAGGAGAGTAGCCGCAGTTGTTGCACTCTTGCTGCTGGCGACTTGCGCGCAGGCACGCACTGTCCGGATCATCGAGCTTCAGCACCGTGACGCGCGCATCGTGAGCAGTTGGCTTGAAGATGGCATCGCGAACGGACGATGGGGCATTGCCGGCGACCAGATCGACAAGGTCGAATGTATCGCGCGGGACAATGCGATCGTCGTCTCCGGCGAGGACGCCGCGATCGAGCGGATAGGGGATCTGCTCGCCCAGGTGGATGTCCCAGTCCGACAGATCGAGATCAGGTGCAAGATGGTGGAACTCGAAGAGCCGGAGTTACTCCTGGGCGGTGTCGCGCCGCCCACCGTTCTCCAGCTTGCGGACGGCTCGAGGGTTGAGGTGCCGCCTGAAGCGGTGCCCCCAGACCGGCCCGGCTGGCCACTGCCGGAGGACGAGACAGGGACGCTTCTGGCAATCAATCCGCACGTGGACGTGAGCGTGCTGGAGGGGCTTCTCGACAACGGTCGGGTTACCGTGATGAATGAGCCGCGGATCACTACACTCCAGGGGATGCCCGGGTACATCGGATTCGCGACCGACCACGAGGGCAAAGTGTACGGACCGCGCTTTGGCTTCACGGCGACTATGACCGATGACGAGCTGATCACGGTGGAAGCCTCGTTGCACTGGGATGAGCCGCCGGTGGCCGGGGTGGTCTCTCCCAATGTCCACATCGATGTGAGATATACCGCGCGCACGGGTCAGACCGTCGCGGTGGGTGTCTTGCCGAAGTCCGAAGCGGTGGAAGCGGAAGGCGGCATCGTGTTCTTGATTACGGCTCGGCCCGTGCGGGATCTGCCTTAGGCGCGAGGGCTTGAAGAAGAACGGGGCGACCTCGGTCCCGCTTCCGCGGGACCTCGTGCGGCCCCTCCGTACGACATAGTGCGCCGAAACCGTATTCCTTGGCTTCACCAAAGCAATTGCTAGAGGCGCTCTTGGGCGTACTTGTTGAGGATGAGGGAGACCGCGCCGCAGGTAGGTGTAGCGCCCTGGTGACAGGCTCCACGGTGTAACGCTCGCCGTTGAAGGCGAAGCATCATGCAGCCAGAGATCCGCACAGAACCGCTGCTGACAGCCGCAGAGACGTTCTCATCGTACGAACACCCCTTTGTGGCCAGGATGGCGGTTCCCTCAGGCTATTGCGCCGCCACCTTGTAGATGTGCACTGCCAGGGCGTCGAAGTCCTCGGTGATTATCTCCCCCTCGACGGTGACGCTGCGATTCTCGAAGAGGACTTGCGCCTCGGCGGCCGGGTTGGCGTCCGTCAGTTGGGCCAGGTCTATGCTCACCCGCGCGGCCTCCCGCGTCGGGTTCACGGCGAACACGTAGATGTCATCGCCCAGCCGCTTGAGCGAGGTGTGCACTTCGCCCTCTCCCTGGGCAGGCTCGAAGACGTGCTCGGCGAGGTTGGGGGTAAGCAGCACTGGCTCGAGCTGCGCAAGCTCTGCGTTGACCACCTTCGTCGCCGCCCAGACCTGCGGATTGTCATCAGGCAGGTACCAGCCGGTGCGCTCGCTGAAGGAGTACCAGAACAGGCCGCGCGCGCCGTGCGCGAGCGCCAGGTAGGTCATGCAGCGATGTTCGGCGGGGGCAACCAGCCGCGGCGCGTTCGGCGGCGACCAGACCTGGCCGATGAACCAATGCACGTGCTTGGGTATGACAGCTTGTGCGTGCTCGAGGGTGTCGGAGATCCTGGTGATCCGCGTCCGCGGGATGGGGTACACGTCCATGGAGACGATGTCGGTCTGTGGCGCGTACTCGCGATAGGTGCTCGGCGTGTTGAGACACGTGTATGCGGGCCGGTTGGGATCGGTGGTGCGGATGAACGAGTACGAGTCGGCCAGCAGTTCGAGGGACATGCGGCCGCCGTCCGGCTCGTCCTGAATCCACCAGGCGAAGACCGCTGGGTTGTCCAGGTAGTCCAGGACCTTCTGCCGCCAGGCCTCGCTGTTGGGCCGCGAGCCCCAGTACAGCGCCACGCCCGCCTTCAGGCCTGCCGCTTCGACGGCCTCGACGTTCTTGGCGTGGGTCTGCACGCAGTTGAAGCCGTGCGCTTTCACCAGCTCGTAATCCTGCGGCTCGACGTGGTAGAGGCCGCGGGCGAAGAACGGCTCGCCGTTGACCAGCGTAACGCCGTCCTCCGTCAGGTAGTCGGGCTTCGGCACGTACCACCAGGTGCCGGCGAACTCCTTCATCGGCGCCTTGCCCGCAAACACGGTGAGTTCCCACGTGTACTTCCCTGTGTCGAGGCGCTCTTGCGGGCCGAGATGGAGTACACCCGACTCAGCGTCCGTAAGCGTCTTCTCATGCACCGCGTCGCCGCCATCAAAGGGCCGGACGCTGAGCATGAGCTTGCCACCCTCGATCTCAGCGAGGGCGGCGTACAACGCGACATTCACGGACAGCAGCGGGTCGCGAGCCTCTCGTGAGACCAGCATGCTGCTCGCGTTGAGGATCGGACAGATGAGGTCGCCGGGCTTCTCGGAGACGTAGGGGCTGACCCCGCCGCTCAGCCTTACCGCGAAGTCCTCAAAGACACCGTCGTCGCCCTTCTCGATGGTTATGCACCAGATCTTGCCGTGGGCGCCCCGGGGCACCTCAACGGTCGCCTCATCGCGCATCTTGCCGGTGGTGTTCAGTAGGGCTACCTCGTGACCATCAGGGCCGAGCACGTGCGCCTTCGCCGTCTCGCCGGTGCCCTGCCCGGTGAGCAGGACGTGAAAGCTGCGCGACCCGGGGGGTACGAACAGATAGATCGGGGCAGACCTGCTCACCCCCGAGAACGGCTGCCCCCCGGCGCCGGCGGGCATCAGGAGCCTGGCCCCCTCGGCCTCAAGCGTGAACCCGTTCCTGCCAGCGTCCACCGCCAGTTCGTAGGGCCCGACCTGCGGCGCGGCGAAACTCACGGTCGCGGACTGGCCGACCTCGGCCGTGGCGCTCGCTAGCTCGTTCCCCGCCGGGTCCATGACCTTGATGTTGGCCTTGTTCTGGTACTTGCCCACCCGCTCACAGTTGACGGTCACGGTAACCTCGCCCGGTTCGACCACGTACAGCAGAAACTGTCGGCCCCAGCGCAGCTTGGTGTGCCGCTCGGAGGCCGGCCAGTCGCCCGCATCCGCCGGGGCGAAGTACCCGCCGGAGAGAAGATCAATCTCGGCGTGAGCGGCAAGCGTCAGGGCCAGCGCTGCAACGGTCACGACCGCGAGCATCGTCCGCTTCATCGTAATCGCTCTCCTCACGCGCAGGGGTGTGGGCAGGCTACCACCAAGCCTTGCCGGATAGCTCGTGGCGGCCGGCAGGGATGGCGAAGGGATCCCGGTCAAGCTCGGTGCCGGTCTTCACGGGGGCCGGGTTGCCATCCACCAGCAGCTCAGCCCCAACACCAGGTAGAAGGCGGCACGTGTCCTCGGCCTCGATGATGCCCTCGCAGACGCCGTTCGGGCTCCGGCGCAGCCACAGGGAGAAAGAGCGCGGCGACAAGGCCCTCAAGGCGGCGCGCTCGCGGACAGGGATGTCCGCCTTACCGAGGGAGCCGCGCAGGTTCGCATCCGTGGCCTGCACCACCGTCAACTCCGAGAGCTGACCGTCGGCATCCCTGCGCAGGAGGCAACAGGCACCCTCGACGTCCAGGTCAGGCGTCTTGATGCGCCCCTCGTCAGCCGCGAACAGAATGAGGTCGCTGAGCCCCCCGTGAGTGAGCCGGGCGCCGACCGTGCCCTCTTGCTCGATCACCTCAGAGGCAACCTCCGGCGCGGGATCGCGCGAGGTTGGGTGGGCAATCAGGAGCGTCAGGTAGCGGGCGGTCTCGCCGGTCTGAGGGACGGAGATCCAGGGGCTGTACGTCTCAAGGCCCTCCTCGCCCTTCATCAGAACCTGCGCGTCGGCGGGCAGCAAAGGGCGGACCTTCAGGACGCCGCAGTCGCTCTCGATGCGCAGGTCGCCGGGCGTGACCGGGTCGCCGGACGCGAGCGTATTGCCGCCGGAGACGATCCGGGTCCGACGCACCTCGCCGTGCAGGAGCCACTCGAACTTGGGCCGACCATCCAGCGCGACAAGCTGGTCGAAGACGACAAAGCAGCCGGGCCGCACGTAGGCCACGGCGCGCGTCACCCGGGAGAGTTCGGGGTAGACGTCGCCCGCCTCGGCGCGGACGTAGTCGAACGGCGGCGAGGTGAAGAAGCCCTCGATCGAGCCGTCGCCGTAGAGCTGGCCCTTGCCGTCAACGAGAATGCCGTTGTGCCCGGCCGTGCTGCTGGTGAACTCCCAGGCCTGCCGGCTGCTCTGATCCCGGTATCCCGGGTCGGCGGCGAGGTAGTCGCCGGCCACGTTAATCATGAAGGTGCTTTGATCTCGGTGCTGATGGCTGGGGTAGTACCGGCCGCTCTTGAGGGCGAACATAGTGCCGTCGTGCTCCCAGTCCGAGCGCATCGCCACCCAGCCGATCTGCGGCAGCAGCAGCCCCAGCGGCCAGTTGTCCGGCGGCGTGATCTTCGGTGCGGGGTCGTAGTAGATAACGTTCTCGAGGGCATTGCCGCGCAGTCCGGTGTGCTGGAGATACCAGCCTGCGTAGCCGTTCCCGCGCGAGTTGAGCACGCTCATCGTGTTGAAGAAGACTGCGCGGCCGTGGGAGTCGCAGAAGTTGGCCGCGCGCTTGCCGTCGGGCGTCACGAAGTAGAGCACCCAGGGCACCAGGGCCTGCTCGATGTAAGGGCGCCTCAGGATCGCGTCATCCCCGGTGACCCTCTCCAGGATGTCGCCCAGGCGCATAGCGTAGTCAATGTTAACGTAGTAGCCGAGGCCCTCGGTGCGGTGAGTGTGCAGGCGCGAGGCGAAGTTCCAGCAGCAGTTGGCGACCGCGGTGTTGATGAAGTCCACGACCTGGGGCTCCTCGCCCAGGAGCGCGAGCGAGGCGACGCCGAGGGCGGAGCTGCTGGTGGCCTGGATGGCTTCGCGGGCGCGTTCGCCGAGCGCGTCCTCGTGAAGCGGGCGCAGGCCCTTCTCGACCAGCGCCTTGCGGATCTTCGCCCGCTCCTCCGGCGAGAGGTGGTCGTACAGGATGTCATAGACGGCGGCGGTGCCCACGGAGAGGTAGGCCGTGTCCAGGTTGCACTTGCCGTTGCCGTAGTGCGGGTCGGACCAGACCTCCCAGTCGGCCAGCGCCAGCGCGTAGTCGCGGGCCGCGCTGATGAGCGCGGGGTCCTCGGTGAGGGCCGCGGCGATGCTCAGCGTCTCCATCCGGCTCCGTATCACGATGGCCATCGAGGTCCAGTAGGGGTAGCTCCTGAAGGCGCCCGGCGGCGGCTCGCGCTTGCCCTGGGGCTGCCTGGGCGGGACCTCGTACTTCACCTTGACCCCGCCGTGGTAGCCGACCTCGAAGCTGTCCTCTTTCGCGTATTCCTCCGCCTGTGAGACGACGGCCTCGTAGACCTCCCGGCCGATGATGCCGAGGGCGTTGGGCTCCTCGTGGTCGCGCATAGCGCGCATCTCGGCGAGGCGCGCCGCGGTGAAGTACAGGTGGGGGCGCGCCGGGTCCCTGACGGTGTACTCGCGGCGCTCCCACCCCTTGTCATCGAGGGCCAGCAGGTTGGGGTCCACCGGGCCGGCGTCCACCACGCTGCAATCGTCCACCCAGGCCACGCCTTTGAACCGGCAGGCGTGGAAGCCGAACACGATGGCGACGGCCTGGGAGGGAGCGTCAACCGTGCCGGATAGGCGCTGCCATCCGTCCGTCTGTCGCCGCCCGTGGATGAGCTTCCCTCTGCCCACGGGCTTGCCCTCCGCGTCGCGGAATGAGACGATGATGAAAGGCGCGGGATGGTCGGTGGCCTCGTAGTCACCCACCCGGTAGGCCACGCTCAGGCGGTAGCGCCGCCCGCCCGTGACGGGGACGATCTGATCCATGTCAGAGCGGTCCACGCCGGCCTTCGTGCCCTCCAGGCGCAGTGACTGCTCCCCCTCAAACTTCTCGGCCCGGTCGAGGGCGTAGGTGCCCTCGCCGACGCGTCCGTGCTCCCAGGCATCGGGGCAGCCGTCCGCGTCCTCGTCCACCTCGAAGCCCGGGTTCACCAGCAGGTTCGGCTGCTCCTGGGCGAGGCACCACGCGCAGGCCAGCGGCGTAGCGATCACCAGCCCAAGTATCGCCCGGCTCATTGCCATCGCTCCTCGGCGCACGACAGCCTGCGGGCACGAGGCGCTTGCCGGTCACACCTTCGCGATGCTGCCAGCGGCTTCCTTCCTGAGCGCACGCGGGGCCTGGACGCAGGAAGATGGCAGGCGCCAGGGAAGAGTCACGTGCGAACCGCGAACCCGTCGCGCGGAGGTGCCAGCATGAGCATCAAGATGGGCGTTTACTACGATGACCACCCGCACGCCACCGGTCATCTCATAGACCTCGAGATCTCGGACGCGGTCGAGCGCGTCTTCTTCACCGGCTCGGACGCCGCGCGCGAACGCGCCGAGGCTACGGAGAAGGCCGAGTACGTCGAGGACGGCTGGCAGGACTTCCTGGCAGATGAGGCCATCCGCGCCATGTGCGTGCTGACCAACAACCGGGACGCGGGGCCGATGACCCTGGAGGCCATCGAGCGCGGGAAGTACGTCTACGCCGACAAGCCCGGGGCGCGGACGGCCGAGGAGATGCAGCGGATCGTCGAGGCCGCGCAGCAGACCGGCGCGCACTACTGCCCCTGCTACGTGCGCCGGACCTTCGGCGACACCAAGGAGATGCGGCGGCTGCTTGAGGCCGGCGCCATCGGCAAGCTCTGGTCGTTCCAGGCCACCTGGGTCACCTCGCAGGCGACGCTGCGGGGCGTCGAGCACTGGCTGTTCGACGACGCGCTGGCCGGCGGCGGCATCGTCTACTGGCTGGCCTGTCACTGGCTGGACACGCTCAAGTTCGTGACCGGCAGCAAGGTCGTGGC